>NZ_JAKLRZ010000009.1:0-69387 GCF_021892025.1 Enterobacter cloacae complex sp. ECC445
CTTTATTATCGAGTTCGGTGACCGCCTGGACGGTCACTACTGAGAAAAGGCATTTACACAGAATGGTGTACAGGGTCCATGCTATGGCCCCTACGGGTTTAATGCGGGGATTTCCTGCCACGCAGTCTGCAAGGATTGCATGACCTCACCCAATGGCTGCGTGGGCCGCAATACTGTACTGGTCAGTTCCACATCATCCTGTTCAAATTCGACCGGCACCAGCATTAAGTAAACACGCGTCCCTTTTAGCTGATAACCGAGCAATAAAACAGGCGCCTTACCTCCATCGCACTCCGTCCTCTCCAGATAGTTAGCCCAATCCCGCACCATTGCATACGCCTGCGGCATATAACGGCTGTCCAGAGTCCCTTTAGGGCGCTTGAAGGGCACAATTTCTGTCGATTTAAAAATCTGCGTCATCGGCATTACCGCCTCCCGTAAAACAAAGCTAATCACTTTTCAGGGAATAAAACATCGTGCATTGGATTCGCTGGGTTGTTCATGGCATCAACGTAATTCATATTCCTTTTATTTTGTTCTTCATTCACTTCTTCGAAGAATGAATCCATACAGGTTTTATCTTCGCTGCTTTTTTCTTTGGTCAGTTCCCCATGTACTGAATGGTCAAACACCACCAGCGGAGCCACTTCAATAATGCGGCCATTGCTGATCAGCCGCACTTTCTGCTTCTTTTTCGCTTTCAGATGGCGAATCACGCGCCATACAACCATGACCAGAACAAAGAGAATAAAGAATGTTTCTAAGCTCATAGTGACCTCCCCGATTTCTATATGCCTATTATACGCAATCGCCTTATCAACCTAACAATCACCGCGCACTAAATCCACCAGCCTGCAACATAATGTTTTTATGTTCGTTACCAGAGGGTTTTCTTCCGGCTGCGTGTCTTTGGCTCAATCCATCAGACAGGTGGCATATGTCCGGTGCAGCGCATCACCTCGCGGACCTGCCAAGATGGACGGATACAGGATTAAGCATCGGTCACCCGCCGGACGTCCCCCCCCGTTTTCAAATCCGCCTGCTGTAAATTAGAACGCCACCGGCGCTCCGTATACATGCTACGGCACCAAAGCATCAGGGCTTTTTTCCCGTTTGCAGGACGTTGTCCCTGCCGTAGTGCATCGATTTCGGATGGCGCTGCAAAAAGTTACTTTTCCCGGGTGCGAAGAACACTTTCCGGCGCCACCGTTTCTTGCAGCCGACGGGGCTGTCCTGTCACCGGGCATCGATACCATGCAGAACAACTCCCCCAGCCTGGCTGGGGCCCTCCTGCATCATTAGAGATGCCGTTTCTCTAATCTACTTTCACACCTCGTTTGAACGTTACAAAGTGCTCATCATCAGCAAACCCGGCCAGTCCTGCATCGAAGATAAAGGCAGGCATGCTGTGTTCATGCAGGCTGTGATCGCCCGTGTTCTCAATACACTGAACATGGGCACCGTTGTACCCGTGTACGGTTTCAAGGGATGTATAAAATTTGCCGCCTGCCGCTTTAAAATCATTGAAGGCTTTTTCAAACCGATTCCATGCTTTTTGCTGGGCCGGGGTGAATTCCACCAGTTCGTCAAAAGTTGCCATTCGGTTGCACTCCTTTAGTGAGGGTTTTGTGGGGCAGTCGATAGCCTGGATAGTCTGTCCGGGTCTTTCCGTGCGACAGTACCAGAAAACCTAACTCGACCAGACGGTCATAGATTTTGCGGTCGCGATTACTGCACTGGTTGGGGTAAACCACTCCATGTCGTTCTACGAATGCCAGGCAGGCTTGCTGATAACTGCCGAGCTTATTTACCCGCTGATAATGGGCTTTCATACTTCCGACCAGTTGCTCTTTGGTCATCGTGACGTCTTTCATCATTTTCTCCTCAGTCATCTGCCCTCTTTCAACCAGCCATCAGCAGGCACAGTACGTCACTGCCGATGGCAGTATCCAGCACTACCCGCTGAATGTCCTGCCGGGATCGTTGTCGGTACAGGCTTTTACCCCGTCTGCTTGCAGATGAAGTTCCAACGCCGCAAGCGCATCAGTATCGAAATTCCAGTGACGCCAGATCATCGGACTGCATGGCAAGGCGATATTGCGGATAACGATACGGAAATGCCCCCCAGCTGGACGTCTGCAATGGTGACATTTCGGTATAACGCTGCAATTTCCTGCGCCTGCGCCATTGAAATTGCGGTACCGTTCGTTACTTGTTCGCTCATTGAGTTCCCCTGATTCATGATTAATCTGGCATCTGTCTGATAGTTTCCGCCCGGGCACCTCAATAGGACAGGTACAGGCCGGTCGCATGCGTAAACACTGAGCTCAGGTACATGCCGGTGACATCCAGTTGACAGTCGAGCAGATCCGCGTGGTCCTGGCTGGCTTTAAAGAAATACAAATCGTGGCGGTCCTGCCCCTCCTCTTTGAAGATCCGAAAGACGTTAATGTCGGCGTTGCTGTAGAACTCCACGTGAACGCCATAGCGGACGGTACCCTCATCGAACTGGGCCACGCGACGGGCGGACTTCACCTGCACCCAGCGGGGAAACTCCGTAAGGTAATCACGCCCGGGCATGAGATTATTAAAAATGAGGTCGACTGTATCAGTCATCTTCTGGCGGTCGAACTCAAACTGGCCTCCCCCGTTATTGCGATAGACCGGCTGGATGGCATTAATGTGTTTCAGGAATGTGGTGTCACGATCTTTGCTGAACATGGTCTTGCTCCTGTCGGGCCGGGCCCGTGCATAAGGGGTTTATTTCCAGCGGGCCACCAGCTGGTCAAATGCCATGGTGGAGAGTACCGGTCTGAACAGTAGTGGACGCACGGCCACGTTCGGCAGGCGGTTCTCGCACCAGGCATTAAAGACGGCCTGCCAGACACCGGCATAACGCCCTGCCTTGGCCTGGATCTGCTTTTGGGTTTGGCACCTGGCAATGGCCAGCTGGTAGAGGCTTTCATTCTCAGCGGCTGAGAGTCGCTGTAGGGCCTGGTAGATAACACGATATTCTGCGTCGGAGGCATTACCGGCATAGGTCAGGATGGTATTCATATCTGCTCCTTTAATTTTTCCTCATTTTACCGGGCTGCACTTCCAGGCTAACAACATGATGAGTAAATAATTAAAATTAATTCAGATAGATAAAATCAGACGATGGCTGATTTAAGGCTGACCGCTGATCCAGACGCGTTCTTTTTCCGACTGCCTGTCTTTTTACATCGGCAGCACGACTCCACGGCAGTTGCCTGAGGACCCAACCGGGGCGTTGGCAGCGTCGGGCCGGTCGCCCGGAAGACAGATTGCCCATGGCGACGAACAGAAGGGTGCTGTTTGTGCGAGGTGACGATGGCAGAGCGGCAGGGAAAACGGTTCAGATCCGATTGTGGGTTGGCAGTGGCGGGTACGATTACGCTGTTGTTGGAAATATTGGGTTGAGAGATGAGGCGTTGGCACCGGCTGGGAAAATGCTCAGTTCGACCGGTCCGCTGCTTTCACGGTGCTGGAGGTGGGGTGGATCATAGGTCACCACATTTGACTCACGGGGAACAGGGGAATGTTCCGGTCCATCCAGCTGACTGGACCGGAGTCAGCTTCATGCTTTACCCTGGTCTTGCTTATCTTTGTGCTTACGCAGGAAGGTTTCCAGGTCGGCATGGGCGTTAATGATCGCGGTCATTTCGTCATGAGTCAGCACGAGGGTGTAGGTGTCCTCGCCGATGGACTCACCAGGCTTGTGTGCCGCAGCTTCGGCAATGCGGCCAAACAGCGGGATAGCCGTATCAGCAATTGTGGTCACGGTTTTCTTGTTCAGAACGCTGGACAGTGAAGGCACCTTAGGTTCAGGCGTCGGCGACTTGTTGACCGGCGGGGTCTGTCCTTCCGGTGGCTGGACTTCAGTGCCCTGCCCGGTTTCGTTTTCAGTTCCGTTATTAGCGGCGTTGTCAGAGGTATTTTCCTCTTCCGGGTTGTGAGCCGGTGGCGTTGCCCCGTCATCGGTTTGCGTCTGCGTTTCGGCGTCGTTGGCGTGTGTCAGGTCCGGGGCGCTTTTGGTGCCGGTGGTGCTGAGACTGACCGCTTTAACATGCTTCAGTGTGCTGGCGGTCGCTTTGCCGTAGACGGCGATAGCCTTGCGAATATTCTCCACCGCCGCTTCGCCGCTGTAGAGATATTCGTCGAGCGCAACGTACATAGAGACTTCATCCGCTACGAGCATGGCCTGAAGGGCTTCTGGCAGGTCAAGTACGCGCACCATCTGGCGAAGATGCTGTTCGGACTTGCCGCGCTTTTTGGACAGTTCCGCGTAGCTGTAAGGCTCTTCTTTATCCTCCACCAGCCGCTTGATGGACAGCGCCTGTGCCACCACAGACAGGGACAAGGTGGAGTTACCGGTCAGCGTGAAGAGCTCGGCTTTTGCGGAGCTACCCCGGAATTCTTCTGTGCGGATCTCACTGATTCGTGGGAGGCCTTCTGCTTCCAGCTGGCGGTTAGCAATGGCGATTGCGCGGATACGGCATGCACCCTGACGCAGCACCGGTTTTCCGTCCAGAATTTGCAGCACTACCGGGGTGACCGACATCGGATCTTCAAGGTAGGCCTCAGCCAGACCGTTGAGGTGCTCAATCACGTGTGGCATGGAGTAGTACGCTTCCCCCATCCCCGCCGTGCGGGTATTAAACCCTTCAATTTCTACGATTACCGCAGGGTCGATTACCAGTCCGTTGGCTTTACGCTTGCCATTCCCTGTACGTTCAACATAGCCACGCAGGCTCTGTTCAGGAGTGGCGGTTTTGTTTGCTTCAGTGGCAATTGCAGTCATTTCGGTCTTCCTTCATTTCAGTGGTTTGTGTAACCACAATACACAGTCGGCTTATTTATCTAATAATGTGCGGAGAAAAAAAGTAACTTTTTTCCGGAGAGGCGTTGCGAAATAATACGGCATCGCGCCATTTTAAAAGTTGACGTTAAGCGCCTGTTTTTGGCCTGTAGTGATGGGCGTTCTGTCAGTGTCCCGGAGAAAGTTACTTTTCCGGTTGCCAGTCTGTACGTCCGGGGGTCCTTCTGGGGAAAACCCTGCTGCCCGCCCCTAGCATCGGGATAGATTAAGTGTTGAGAGGCATAAAAAACAACCTTCCGTGTCGGCGGGGAGGCATTTCTGAAAGTGATAGACTTTACAAAACGCCCTGTGAGGATCACTGATGATTGCTTCCATTATCAAACCGCTGCTGCGTCTTTTTCAGTCACCCGAAATCGCGGTCCCTGCCCCGGTCACATCGTCGCGAATGGAAGAAAAAGCTGTTGCAGGTCTGTGGCGCCCGCTCCCGGAAAAGCATGTGGTGCTTTTTCTGGACTTTGACGGCGTATGTCACCCCTGCCAGAGTGAAACCTTTGAGAAGATGCCGTTGCTGGAACGCCTGCTGGAGGAGTGCCCTGCGATGGTCATCGTGATTTCCAGCTCGTGGCGGGAATGCGCCAGCGTGGGCTACCTGAGAGCATTGTTCCCTAAGACGTGCGAGGATCGGCTCATTGGTGCCACAAGCTCGCTTTATCTGATGCCGGGGCAGACCGGAGTACGGGCTGCGGAATGCGAGGATTTTGCCTATACGTACCGGATTAAATCGTTCATCTGTCTGGATGATGATGCCTCCCTGTTCCCCGTAGGCTACCCGCATCTGCACCGCACGGATTATTACAGCGGACTTACGGAAGCTGATGTCACGAAGCTCAGTACCCGATACCTTACGCTGATGAGTCGATGGGGAAGTTGAATTGATTGCAGGAAAAAACAAATTTAACCGAGGGTAGTTATGCGCAAACACGCTATAGATGTATTACAAAATCTTGATAGTCATATCCTTGTCACGGGTGATTCGGGTTCAGGGAAAACTACACTGTTATCAGAACTGCGAATGGTCGATAGTGACTTCAGGTACTATCACTTCCCGGATTTGAATACCGGAAAAAAACGCTGGGAGCTTTGTGATGACAACTTTGATGATTTTGATTTTCTGAACACGCCGGAGCGAACCTTAATTCTTGATGGCGTCACCGCAGGTGATGCATCGGGTAATTCGAAAGTAATGCATTTTATCAGGACAGCAAGAAAGCACGGGAAACGCCTTATTGTTGTCGCATATCCGACGGACGTCATGCAGCTCAAACCATTATTCGGTGCGGTTATTACTTTATCCGGTGGTTTTAAGGGCGACAGTACATGTGCTGTAGAACTCCTTTCTTAAAGAATGGCCCCGTCGTGTGTGCGGGGCCATATTCCAAAAGCGAGAAGACGGTAAGATACTGAGACCCGTTTCTCTTTCCGGCTGCTAATCCCGCACAGACTGTGCTGGACTCCCCGTCAACTGGCGAGGTGATTGAAATTGCACCACGCCAAAAAAGATTCCGTGCTTTTCATGCCCCAGCTCATTGCGATGGTGCTGAGCATATTCTCTCCCATACCCATCATCGCCTTCTGGTGATTAAGCATGGCATTACTGTCCGTGGCCATGTAAGTGTTTTTGTCCATCACGTCCTTCAGTTCGGCAGACGCCTGCCTGTACTGCGATGAGCTCTTCATCGTCCGGGTCGCTTCGGTACGGGCATTTTCAGGTGGGGTGTTGTTAGCCAGTAGATTAGTGAACTGCATCGCAGCAACGGCCAGGGGGATCTTGGTCGTGGCACAGAAATCCATTACTTTTTGCTGGTCAGAAGACGTCCCGGCATGAGCCTGGAAGGTACAGACGGATGCGAGTACAAAACCGATAAGTGTTCGTTTCATTATTCTCTCTCTTGTTGCGAGGGTGTCCGGGTTTTCCGGCAGCGGTGTGATATATATCGGTAGCTGCTGCCACTTGCTTCAGGCAGAAATGACATCGGGCTGGCGCACGGGCGATGCCGCGTCCTCCTGCAATTCACGAAGACGGGCCTCATAGATCTCATTTCCGGTGATGTGTCCGTCCACGCCAAGCCCGACAAGAAGCTTCAGGCTTTTGCTGTACGAGAGGACAACCAGCCCATGAAGTGCCATGGTGTGGCAGGAAATCCGAAAGTTGGAACTGTGGATCTCCTGGTTCCGGTGGGCATTGATAAGGGACAATAGGCGTGTGCTGGCAACAGGGCCTTCGTTCCCCCGGACCCTCAGGGCATAGAGAACAAACAGGATGTCTTTCTGAATCGCCGAAATTCGCATTGTGACAGGTGACCTCAGTGTTTTCGTACCGTAACGCCAGTACGACGAAAATGACCAGGTATTAGTGCTCTGGCAGCTGTGCGGGCGTCAGTCTGAAGCGATAGCCGCAGCCGCGTTCAATCCGGGCACCTGCGTCCAAACCGCTCTCAATGTCCTTCGCGGCAGCGTCCAGATAGTCGGCGAGGCGACTGACCGGCACTGATGCAGGACATTGCGCTGACAGCGTAAGTAGGGAAAAAGGGTGGAGGACATCGACGCGTACCGGTGCCGGAGGTGTGTATTGCCCGCGACTGTCCATTGGGTACGCGCTCGGAATTTCAGACAGATTTACCGTTAGCACAGCCCGCTGCTCATCGAGCCCGGTATGACCCATGGTGCTACGCTCCATGAGATCGCCCCCCTCTGCCGGTAAAGGCAGCTGCCTGACCAGCATTGCCCGGGAACGGACGCATCGGGCGATATCCCGGGAATGACATCCCGCATCAGCAGTGATCACCAGCTTCAGCTGCTGTACCGCAGCCCCTCCCTGCTTCTCATCGTTACCGCTGACCAGTCCACCCGAGGCCACCCGTACCCGGGCAAGAATCAGCCAGGTCGGGTCTCTCCTATTCCTGAAAAAGGAGTATCCGGTCAGCCCGACAATGACAGCAGCGGACCAGATAAGCTCAATCCACATTGAGCGTGCCACCCATGGTAAACCCGTAATTCCCTGTGGCATTCCCGCATTCCGGACGGCTGTCATCATAAATCGGATCGTTAATGGGGACGCCCATGCCCGATATCGAATTTGCCGCCAGGCGCCGGTATTCATTTTCACAAAACTCGGTCAGTCGGCCCATCACTTCGTTAAACAGGTCACCTATTGCTTCATTTTTCTTATCGGCTAACTTTTGCATATTTATGTACGCCTTCACTGGTTAGAGATACCTGTCTGTATATCCGATGTGCGGCAAATCTCCGCCAGGGGGAATAAGGGGAAAAATCGTTTTGCTCCAGGCGATCTTACCGCATACGCGAGGGGTTTTTTTCCGGATAAGGACCGTATTTTGTTGGTAAAACGGATTAAGGCGGATTTAGCGGATGGTGGCGGTGTCAGGGGCCGTCGGTGTCTGGAACAGGGACGTCGGTCAGGCAACAGACATGGGTAATTTTTCCGGATGTCCGTGTCAGGCGGGTGTCGGTATTTGAGAAATCTGGCAACCGGAAAAAAGGCAGTTTATGACGGGGTCCGGGCTTTAACCGGGCGGCGGTTAAACATGTGGGCGGGTAACTCTGACACCGCCGAATTTACCCGTTCGTAACGGACGGCCTATCGAGGGAGCTTAAGGAATAATGTCCTTTGCTGAGTTTGTGATGGTTTGAAACCGTGGTGAATGTAGAAATTTTTAGCTTCTTCGGTCAGTGCATGGACCATGATTGCACGTACTCCGATATTCTCGGCAACGCGATAGCAACGAAGCACTGCATCATGCAGCAAATCAGCGCCAAGACCCTTTCCACGAAATGATATATCGACAGCCAAACGGGCGAGAATGATGACCGGGATCGGGTCTGGCATGTTACGCCGAAGACCGCCTATGGCTTCTGTATGATTCACGCTCCCGGTGGCCAGAGAGTAAAAACCGGCTATTTGCTTCGTGCCTTGCTTACACACCACAAACGTTCGGGCCGCTCCGAGGGCCTGATTTTTTAGGCCTCTTTGCTTTAACCAGTCATCGAGCACAGCCTCACCGCTGACGAACTCAGCCACCTGATGATAAGCGGATAACGGTTCCGGTGCGGTTACACGTTCCACTGAGGTTTCCTTGCCAGCAGTTTCTCGATAACAGGATCATCAGCAACCGGTGCATCAAGCATATCGATGAACTCGGCATATTGCTCATCGTTAAAATGAAAAACGCGGCGGTCAAGGATAACCTCTTCAGCAGCCTTACAGGCCATTTCCAGAATGAAGTCGGTGCGGGATTTATGCAGGATCTCCGCAGCGGCATCAATGAGTGCCCGCTGCGATTCCCTGGCTCTGAGGTTAAGTTGAACATCTGATTTCATGATTCACCCTTGTATAGCATTTGCTTTACATAGAATAGCACAATGGATATGTATATCAAACGCTTTACGTTAAGTTATCGCTTTTCATATTTCGGAGACTGAGGCAATTAAACCGGACGGCGCCAGGTTTACCCCCCTTGCCAGGCGACCTTGCCCAGCCTGCATCAAAGCCCCGGGGTAACAGTTCGCGACCCCTTGGTTGTTTTCCCGGATGAACGCCGTTGCCATTTGGCATCAGACAGAGCAAGAAAAAAGGGCTTCCCCGAAGAGAAGCCCTTTCAAAAGGTGCCGCAGGATTTAGCCAGCCAACATCGCGACCGAAAAGCGGGGGATCGCTCCCCCGCTCCCAGCTACTTACCGGATTCGTAGGCCATTACAGCAGCAAATTCCCGTCCTCCGTCTTTGAGCCGTACTTCGCAGAGCGAAGCGCGGGTAAGCCAGGTGAATACCAGCAGCGTGATACACACTATCAGTACACACAACAGAACGGTTATCTGCGGCAGTTTCATAGACTACTTCTCCTTGCCAAATGGCAGGTAAGAGGCTAATCTGACGTTGACTAGACATACGGATTGCCTCGGTTAATTGAAAAATTACTCGGGGCTTTCTTCTTTATGCCACAACCAACAGTAAACCGCAGACCGGAGCATAAAGCCTCCAGCACCAAAGCCATTATACCCTATTGCTTCCCACGTCTAATACTTATTCAGTAAATAAATCAGAATCTTGCCCCTGATCTGGCGAATCAACTCGCGGGCGAAATCCCGTCTGTTGCCCGACCATTCATCTGGATTTTACGAGAACTTTTCTTTTCCGGTTGCCAGCTGCTGGTAACGACGGCTGCGCATGGATAACCGTGAATGTCGATATCAGGTTAGATTGATAAAACAGACTGGCGCCAGTTTTTGCTGACCTGCCCGCATTCGCCCTGAGCGCTTCATGCCCGGATGGGGTCAGCTTAAGACGGTAGTAGCGTCCCTTTTCCAGCACTGATGGTCTCCCCTCAATTTCAGTCAATCCCAGACGAAAAAGCACCGGGGAGCTGCGACAGCAGATATCATCCGGTCGGCCCATAAACGTTCGCAGTTCCAGAGCGCGGCTGAAGTCCCCATTAATCGAGTATTTCGTTCCGGATGCCATCCGACGCAGGACGTAAACCTGAGCCATGGTGAGCGCCGGAGGGTTGGCAGATGCAGTCATTTGTACTGGAGGCATTAATGAATTAGACATGCTTTTTCCTCCTCCAGAATCTCATCAATGATACGGTCGACAACCCAGTTGCTTATGCTTTGACGCGATGGCATGCGTTTATATCGACCGCCCCGGCCGTTTCGCTGCCCGCGCTGAGCATTCCATCGGCGAAGAACGGCATCGTTAATTTTTGGCTTCAGTTGTGAAGTGATCATGCTACATGCCCCTGTTTCCGTAGTGTCCGGATTAACACATAAGCGCCTGGACGCACGGCGCATATGTGTTGCTCTAGAACCGTCCAGTCTGACCCTATGCGTTAAGCAGTTTCACGGCGGTTGCAGTGATGCTCAGGCGCAATTCTTTGTCCCCGGATGCTACGGTACGGTGAAGCCACGCAACAGGGATGGTCATGCTGCCATCATCCCCGCCCATAGCAATACGGGCTTTGGCATGCCAGTCAGCATCAGTCCTGGGGTCAATGCCGCGAGCATAGGCCAGGGCGTCACGGGACGCCGGGGAACCTGGCAATACCGCATTGCTCAGGAGATAAATACCATGGCTGTTAGCCAGAATAATCCGGGGACCTAGGCATTCAGGTCTCAGGTATTTTACGGAAGGCCAGAACACTTCCCCTGTCGCCTCCGCTTCTTCTTCCGTCTTCCCCCCGGCATTACGCGCCACCCCGCCAACGAAACACGCGGGGTCAAAAAGTTCATCTTCCGTGGCCTGAAAGTCGGTCGCCGCAGCCAGATCCGCCAGCACCTTTTTCACATCTGCGATTTTGAATACGAGTGTGGCCATGATCATTCCCCTTCCTGAGCCGACAGTACCAGAGGGCGGATCGCTGTGAGCAGTGTGGCAACATCGGCGGGCAACAATGTGCCCTGCGAATCGAAAGCATTCTGCAAACGCTGGATACACGCCATGACATCTCCGTCAGACAGCGACTTCACCATCTCAATAACGGCCTGTGCGGAACTCACCGCCGGATAGATGTCTGCGGACGTGGTGTTATCGACGTCATTATCGAAAATAAGGTCTGAGTCGCATTGAATATTATCTTCAAGCCACGTATTGAGAATTCCTAGTAAAGAGATAATGCGTTCAATGTGCATATTATCGCCCTCGATTAATGTAGAGCAATAATATCAAAGTTACTTTTCCGGCTAATAACCCGAGAAAAGAAACTGCGTAAATAATTTGAGTTCACTTCAAATGATTAAGATCGCCGCATTTATAAATTAATCAGAAACAAAAAATATGTCCAGCGCGAGGATAAGCGAGAACAGGCGACTGCAATCACTTTTCCCGAATGTAATTATACGCCTCCATCCAGCATTCAGGAGAATGCCAGCACACATAGCCCTTCTGCGGTGATGCGCATTTCCCCGGACAGTCGGGTCTGGCTCCAGTAGTTTATTAGCCCCAGGGATTCGAGCTGACGGGCTACCCGGGTACAGGATTTGTTCCGCCGATACCACTTAAACCTCTCCGGCTTCTCTTCGACACGTCGGATACTTGCTCCTGCCGCAATGCTCGCCAGCAGCTCCCGCTGTGGTGTCGTCAGTTTCATGCTGAGTATCTCTTCCTCCAGCACACCGCGTTTCACAAGGCTTCGGCAGCGGCCTTGCATCCAGTTTTTAAATGCCGCAGTGGACTCGGCCTCAGTCACATCCTGACGACGCCAGGCTTTCACGGGACCTGCCTCTTTCGGCTGCCCCAGAAACGTAGCAATAGCCTTATCGGTCCATAGGCGGTCTTTTAGTCCGGTCTTACTGAGCCAGGCAGCATGCCATTTATCACGTTGCTTCTGCCGCTGGGTTTCGCCATAAGCCCGACGTTCGGCCTCGCTGTAGAGATGCCAGCGTCCGTTATAATATGTCATAGCATGTCCTCCGCCCTTACCGTGAAGGCTCGTCGCAATCCGGTTCGAACACGAACTCTTGTGCCAGTAGCATCCGTCCTTTTTGGGTTGTCCGGGCTGGATGGGCGATCAGCGGGGTAGTCTTGCCGGTGTGGTCCAGATCGAATTCGCAGCCACATACCCGGCATTCGTCCGGCCTTCCGGGCAAGCCCATCTCTCTGACCAACTCAATCTGCACGTCCTTTACCGAGCGACAGACTGGGCAGTTCGCCGACATAACGGGATCTTCAGGCCACTTCAGATTTTTCATGGCTTCTTCCTTGCAAGGTACGGTGACGGGATACACCGCAGACGGATTTCAGATGCTGGCAGTATAACCGCAACGGTGGAGTGTTGTTGAGTGCCTGTGCGTCCTCTGTGAGTAACCGGGCATGGATGGGAGTGGCCCGGTGTCAGATCAATACGCCGGTTCAGGCATCAGTAAATGCCACAGTGAGCTGGTGGCATGCCTCAATCAGACCCGCACGGGTGTGGGTTCGCAACGCGGCGGTGAGGGAAACCCGCAGCGTGGTTTCATCGCAGCCGTCCACGGTAAACTGGACAACTTTCGTTTCAAGCCGCGCCATGGCCTCATAGAGTTTTGCATCGGGGTTATTACGCATAAACCGCAGCATGTAGTCTGCGATGATCCTCACTGCTGCCCGGTTCGGGTCGGAAATGACTCTGCGCTCCCGTGGTACGGTGCTCGGTGTGAATACAGACATTATTTTTCCTCCGGGTGCTGTTGCACCGTAGCCTTTTGTGGATCAGCGCTGACAAAGGCCTTCTTCATGAAGAGATACATCGCTCCGTCACGGGAAAAACGACACTGATTCGACTCAATAACGGCCTCCAGATGCGCGGGATCGGTCCGCAGGCGTTTAATCACGGTCTGGCGATAAAGCAGTCGGGGGATGTGGTGAACGCTGTTAATCACGGCATGCAGGTCACGGCGAAAGTCATGCTTCGCCACTTTCATACTGATCTGAAGCGCCGCACATTCTGCGGCAATCACGCTGGCCCGGGCCACGGCCTGCTGGTGGGTTGTGAGTTGACTGTACGCGAAAAGTTCCGGGGTCATCTTCTACTCCTTCAGTGGTCTTTTCACTATTTTAAAAGATTGCATCGTCAGACTAATAATCTGGCGGGAAATAAAATTGATAATAACGATAGAAATATTCAGGCCGCACTCAAGCGGGCTTAAGAATCGAATAGTAAATTCACGCCCGTCAGTTTTAGTCAGCATTTAAAATACCGCTCAGGCGAGAAAATTGAATTACGTCAGCCACAGACGGTATTACTGTCAGACACAGAGAAGAAAAGTAACTTTTCCGGCTCCGACGTGTCCCCCTGCCTTTTCCCCGGATGCAGGATATTGCCCCACCTCAGCCCGACAGCGATTTCAGCAGAGCGTGAATGTGTTCTTTGTGCTCCATACTTTGTGCCACACCAGCAAAGTTCACCCGGGCAAAATACTCCACGATTTCACGCCGCGTTGCATTGCCTAGTTCAATTGCAGGTAGTGACGTGTGGCCGAACGCCAGCTGCTCACCACGGGTCAGTTCTGACCACATGACCGGGCCATCCTGAAGCATAAGTGGGATAGCGTCAGTAATAAAAAGTCGGAGCGTTGTGATCCGCTGCTTGCCATCCACCACTTCGATATACGGACCGTCCACAACCCCCCAGTCCGCTTTTTTGGCCAGTGCGACGTGGCCCAATGGAAAGCCCTGGATCGCCGCCATCAGAAAAGCCTGTTGTTCCGCAGCACCCCAGACGTAATCACGCTGATAATCCCCATCAAGAAACAGCGCTCCGTGCTGTAGCCAGTGAATATAGCTTTCAATGCAAATGGGTTTGGTTGTGCATGAAAAACGATGCAAAGCACGGATGCGGTTTTCCTGAGCATTGTCTGAGGAAGCCATATGCTGTTCTGTCCTTGTAATTGTGCAGGTATCATTGCCTGCACAAACAACATATCATCTTCACTCTAAAAACTAACAGTAGTTAAAATTCATTCCTGATGCCTATTTCCAGTGTCATCACCCCACCCCATATCAATATTCAGATCTACTAATTTCTGGAGCTCAGAGCGCAAATAATTAAGATTTTCGGGTTTGAATGCGTTCCAATCTGAATGCTCAACGCCAAGTTGCTTATAAAGGTATTCTCCTAACCCCAGCACGGCCTGGTCAGTGGCATCTTTAATAAAACCCCTCAGATAAGAGGATATTGATATTATCTTATCAACATCGCAACCATAATTAACTTCAGAGCCAACTAATGAATAAACCGAAGTAATAAAGTCGTTGTAGTTTTTGATAAGGCCAAAATTAAGCGGCCATAGTAGGTTCCATCTTATCATCGTGATGTTTTCCACCCGGCTCCGGAGTTGTTCTTTAACAGTTGCATTTAAACTTTCTTTACACCAGCGACGGGTCAGAACGTAATATTGTTCAATTGTGGATGCATTTGGTTTTACATTAAGCTTTTTCTGCTTTTCATAATACTCGATTGTGCCCTGACGAATAGTCAGCTTACCTTTGTTTCTTTGTTCCCATAGCCAGTGACTAAACGTAAGGCCTGTTAACAACACCTCTTCATTGATACGTGAACCAGAAGGTGTTGGGAGCATAAAAACATCATCATTTGTCCAGCGTAAAGTGTAATCCAATGCAAATCGGACAGGTGAAGGTAAAAACAATCTCGAATTTAATATATTGCCAAATTGACGGATGCCATCACTGGAAAGAGCACCAATTAATTTCTCATTGAACGTCATGAGAAAGGCCCCCTCCTCGTTATTATCTATACATTGCTGTAACGTATTCGCATCAATTTTTATTGTAATGACATCTTGGTCTTCCTCCGGTTGCTGGTACTGGTAAAAAGAAATAACTTCTTTCGCCTTCGTTGCTGTCAGAGGAAAGTCACGGTTTTGTGTTGGATGATAATTTCTGATGCCAATAGATGCCGGGATAACATTTATCATACTGACCAGTTGAATAGAAAGGCGTTCCATCAGTTTATTGTGAATAGCCCTAATTTGCGCCGCACTGGGTGCTTTATCACTATCGTTAAGGATTATTTCTTTGCTATCCAGAAAATCTTTGAGAATCTTAATTTTTAACGCCAGAAACTCCTGATCTTTCCATGTGCGTAAGTCATTAATGGCGACCATCATTGGGGTATGATACTTAATAGCGCGAATGATGACTTCATGTGGATAGTGCAAACGCCATGAGTTAAGGTTGCTCCAGGAAAATTTATGGTTATCTAAAATTCCGGGGATGACTTCACACTGTATAGAGTCATAAACCTCCCGACGCCAGTCTCGGTTTCGGGGATTATCCCGCGAATCTTTACCTGCCTGAGTAAAATAGTGGCCCTGTGTTTGCCCCTTGTCCAGCGCGATAAAAAATGACTGAAGTAAATTCAAACATTTCGTTTCGTCTGAAGTTTGGGGATTCCAGTGCAGGTCATTACTAAAAGCAAATCGCGAAGGGTCACTCGTTATGTAGTCTATAACCTGCTTATCGGCACAGATGACGTCAGCGAGACTGACCAGTTCCATTAGCGTAGTTGATGCTTCTGTTTTGCTGGCTTTTATACGTTCAATAACCATTAGTAACTGAATCCACTCTGCTAAACATGCCTGAGCGCATCTAGCAAAGCTGTTTATGGCCGGTAGTCGCGAATCTCTGGCCAATTTTTCAGCAGCCAACAAATTTTTTTCGCTAATCATCAACATACTCCTTTTTCAGGACCTTAATTCAGTCACCGTAATCAATGATGTTTTGCATATCAAGGCATACATTATCGTATGCGTTTACGTCACTCATCAATATTTTAAATACATACTTTGTTATCTCTGTATTCATATCACCATTTAATTCGCAATTTTTATATGAATAATACATTTTTCACATTTATATTACTGTGCAAGTCATTGATTAATAACAAATTAACCTATTGATTTAATCTTCGCGACCACCTAGGCTTTCTTTAAATACAAACCGGAGGACCTATGGACACGACGACAACTATTTACCTGCAAGACCTGCTTACAGGCATATACAACACCATCAAACTCGGCCGCGACAGTCTGCGTGTTGGCAACGACAGCTATCATCTTCTCCAAGCCATCAAGGACTATGGCGAACAGGCAGTCACTATTGCTTTAACGCAGATTGTTATGGAAAAAGAGGGCATCAGTTTCATCGAAGCGAGCCCAAAAGCCGCATTCTATATTCACGGTGTGCTGCAAGCAGCTGCGGGAGAGGGTTACGGTAAAGCCGCTCGGGACAAGCTGAAATAAACCGCATGGTAGTGGGCTCTGAAGGCGAAACTGTCCAAATGATCTGACTTACCTGGCAGGGCTCACCCATAAACTATTACGGCAGGATTAAGGTAGATGGAACTATCCCGGCCCGAAGTGGCGACTGGCGACTTTTCTTTTCGCTATTTCGGGCAGTTCTTCAGTGCAGACTTTATACAAAACTACATTAAACGAGAGACTGTTATTGTGAATCTTACAGGTAATTTGACCTATGAGGTCAGCGACTTAGATGATAATGAGCTGGAGGTTATTACGATTGATGCCTCTGATTTCAGCCTTGAGGAAACCGGGACCCGCAATTATGACGGCGTACGTGGCTATCGGGCTCTCTATGTCTACTTCAACAGCGAGTACAGTTTTGATGTGCAGGTGGAAGCCGAAGAAGTGAGCCACCGAATTACCGACTTTACCCTCGACGTGGTAATACACAGCAGCGAATATAAAATCCAGCTGGCCAATGATAGTCTTGAGGTCAGCCCAACGAGCGCTGAAGTGGAATACGACGAAGACGACTGGCATTAAGAGGTGGGATACCCCGGCGAGAACTGGCCGGGGTAAACGACAACAGCCTGAGTCTTTTGCAGGCTGTTGTGTTTATTTACTCAGGCTGGTTTTCAGAAAACTCACGCGGCGGCTAATCTGCCTGACCCACAACAGGATACTGGCCCCGAGCAACAGCAACCCGCTCCCGATAAGCCCACCCTGCCTGCTGGTATCTGCATAGTAGTCCACATCCGTGGTTTGCTTTGTCAGATATTGCCTCGCACTGGCCGTCACAACGTCACCAAACGCCGTCATCTCAAGTGCATAGCGGACTGCCCCCGGCACCGTGGCAAAAGGCTGTGTGGTGTTATACCCCTCAATCACCTTTTTGATGGCAGGAATTTCGGGCTTACCTTCCTTCACACCTGCCTGAGCAACGACATAGTCAAAGGGCAGAAATCCGGGCTGTGCCTTCGGGTTAACTTCCTGGAGGAAAGCCATGAGCTTTGCGTATTCATGATCGTCAATGAAAGCGGTAATTTTTTTATTAAAGCTATCACCCGGTGCATCATCGGAGGTGTCGCCAATAAGCACGGACGCCACTTTGGGCATACACGCCATCATTAATACCGTAAAGATCACAGGTAACATATGCATAGCAACATCCCCCCGGATCACCTTAATGAAGAAATAGGCCAGGTAACAAACGGCACTGGTGGACGTTACATAAAAAAGCGGTCCGTTTACAACGTCTCCCATTACGGACCCGATACCAGAAAATGCCGCATCAAAACTCGATTCGGGACCACGTAAAATTGCCGGAATATCGAATTCAAAACCATTGATAGTGGGCTCTAGGACCCATGAAGTTACCTTACTTGCTAAAGCTGCCAAAGACAGTAGTCCCCCCGTTACAGCAAGTGAGAGACCTGTACGGCGAATCCATGAAGTCCGCCGAGTCAGCGCTTTTACTTCCAGAACAACGTCGGCCTCCAGAATATTACTCGCCATGACTGACCCCTTTGGCGGTCAGGCGGGCGCGGAGATCTTCACGCATCGCGAGGACCTGCTTTTCGGTTTCCCGCAACTTACTGGCCCCTTCCTGCTGGATTTTAATCACGTCCCCTACCGTCTGGATCAGCGTATCCTGAACTTCTTTCAGTGTGCTGACGTCAATGACCAAACGCTGGTTCGCCTTCATCGTTGCGATGGCATTACGCTGGAGTAACTTCGCATTACTGCGGAGCAATTCGTTATTAGCGTCGTCAATGTCGTTCGCCAGCGTCACCGCGTTTTTCTGACCATTGAGAGAAATCGCCAGCAGGAACTGGCGTTTGAAGTTCGGAACCGTAATTTCCCTGACGCTGTGGAATTTGTCGATGAGGCTCTGATTATTGGCCTGAATAATCCGCAACATCGGCAAAACCTGCATAGCGGAATGCTGGGTAACAATCAGATCGCCAATTCGCTTATCAAGGTTGGCAATCAGCGTATCCATGTCCGCGACGTCCTGGAATTTGGCCGGATTATTGCCAATTTCGGCCCGACGTTCAGCTGCCGTCTGTTGCAGTTCGGTCAGGCGCACTTTACCAGCCGCGATATGGAGACCAATGAGGTGATGCTCTTTGACCACTTCGTCAAACATGCTCTGAAGCGCCCCGTTATTGGTGCTCAGGCTATTCTGCGTGATAGCAACTTCGGAAACCAGCGCATCAATCTGCTCGCGGGAAGAAGCGAACTGGGCGGCAAAGTTTTTCCCCCGGGTGCGGATTTTATCCACCAGCGGACCGATAATCGGGAGGGTTGAGCGGCTCTGAGTCAGGTTGGTGATATTCACGTTCCGGGCGAGGTTTACAATCTCCGTCAGCTTGGAACCTGCTTCATCGAGGTCCTTGTTGCGGATCTGCTCCAGTAGGCTGTCGGCATAGCTCGCAGTGTGCTCGGCCACATCGCGACCAAAATGATAGACCGTGTCAGGATTCGTCGCATCAATGCGACGGGCGATGGACTCGATCTCAGGTCCATCCTGCACCTGAAGCCCAAACTTTTCCAGCTCATCCTGAGTCAGTACAAAGGGGGCGACTTCGTTGCTGCGTTGAGATTGACCAATCATTTATCCATTCCTTCTAAGTTGGTGTGCAGGCTCGACAGCAGCGCCTGGTGAGCCTGAGAGGCTTTTGCGATGTCGTCAGGATCGATATTCTTAATCGTGATAAGTGACAACGTGTGCTGTCGCCAGACCGGGACCAGTACCCGCGTAGTTTCAATAAAGCGGTCAACCAGATCGATGCACTGGGCCCGGGTCATTTTCATCTGCATCGCGGCCATCTCGTTAGATGCCAGCAGGGTTGCCAGGTTGGCCAGCTTGCGGGCAAATCGTTCCCGTGGGCGGTCAAATCCGAGAGCATCATTATCTTGCTCGTCCTGGCCTGCCTTACTGGCGAGAAAATCGCGACCGGCCTGAATGAATACCTGAAGCCGTGCAATTTCGTCACGGTAGATGACCTGTAACTCATCCAGAACCTTAAGCGTTTCATTCACCCGGTCGAGGTGGGTGTTGCCGACAACAAGCAATGCTTCGACTTCATCACGGGCATTCTGATAGCGAACGCGTTTCTCGATGTGTTTGCCGGTGAATCTGGCATACCAGGACGGATTTCTGGCGATATTGCGGGGGTCGGCCTGCGTCAGGGCATCGACAATACTGCTGATGGTATCGGACAGGCCGGTGACGGCAGCACTTTCCATCAGTGTGGAGTAGCGGTCCATCGCCCCAGAGGAGATCGCTGAATCGCCGTAATGGCTAATCGCCTCTGCATCCCGCAGCAGACCGGGTAATACCCCGTTCGTCAGCTCTGCTACTGTAGGAATGCGGGCGTCCTCTGTACCGTTCATAAAGACCTCTGAAATGATTTTACCCGCCCTGCCAGCGGCGAATTCGGATGTTACGGCGGGCGCATTTCTGAAAATTCGCCTTACGCCAGTCAGTTAGCGCCCAGTTTAAGAGAAAGAGATATTATCAGGGACCACTAATTTTCAAATAAGTAAGCTGACCCGAAAAATTTCGTGATCACCGGGTCAGCAAACCAGCCTCGTTTATACGGGGTTATCACCCGCTAATGATGATGGCATTTGCTACCTGCGGAAGGCGATTTTCCGGCCCCAGTCTCACATGGCTGAGGCGTTCTGATGACATGGTCATCGCCCGGAACCCGGCCTTACGGGAGCGCACCAGTTCCCCCCAGGCGTAATGCTCCCAGACATCATTCACCAGATCAGGCTCACCCAACAGGCGTGACTCCATTTTCGGTGCAATATCGACCGGGGCCAGATCGGCATAGTCCGGGTGTACCCGTCGGCCCTGTGGCTCGCCCGCCTGGTAGTAGGCTTCCGCCAACAGGACATCATGGGACACCAGATCAAACTCATCGTCGTCAACGTAGGTTTTCAGGTTATAGTAGAGTTTGCCAAAGCCCTCAATCGCCCAGACGGATTCCATCGTAAACTCCGTCAGCGGTCGGGGGGATTTCACCAGAAAGCCGTTGAGCGCCTTGCGGCCCTTCAGCATGCCCACGCAGTAGCTTTTGTTGGCATAAGGCTTCATGGTGGTCAGTTCCTGCTTCGTGAGGCTGAGCGACAGCTCCGGCACCGATACGGACTCCAGGGTGCATAGGTTGCCCATGGGGTGCAAAATTTTGGGGACGAGGTGCAGATACACGATAACCTCCTGTTCAGGGTCGGTCTGACGGGGCGAATTACGCCTGCTCTTCTGTTTCAGGCTGATTGATAAACCCGTATTTCACACCACCGGGAACACCCACGGCACTGGCAATAGCGTCACACAAGCGCGATAAATCATTGAGCGTCATGTTGTACTCAATATCGACCGAGTAGAGCTCCCCGGCGTTTGCCGCGTCCTCCGCGTTGTCATGCCGGGAGCTGAAGATAGCCACAATCTGGGATTCAGGTGCACACATAATGTTTTTCCTTCTGGGGTAAGAAGCCTCCCGACATCGGGAGGCTTTTGATTAGGATTCAGCGGCCTTGTTCGTGGCCTTTTTGCGTTCCACTGCCCGAGCGACCAACGTCCCGATGACAATGAACAGTACGACCAGGCTGTAAAAGACCGGGTCAGAAACAGCGTCTGTTGCCGACGAGAAACTGCGAAGTCCGAGCAACAGCAGACACAAAAACAGCACACCGCGAACCAGAGGAGTAAAGTAACTTTTCATAGCGTTTACCTTGACGGGTTAAAATGCCTCACAATTACATCACAACGTAATGCGTAAATTTTCTGGGATAACCGCTCATATTGCTTCTATCGCAATGTCTTGCGGACCGGTCCTGCCAGACACTGCCGGATAAGCCGCCGGAGCAGCGGTTTTAAAAGGGTTGCCAAGGCGTCGGGCCGTGCATCCAGATAGCGAAATCCGGTGCAGATTGTCCGTCCGGACCGGGTCAGCAGACGCAGGTTCCACAGAGCTCCGGTGAAGGCCTCCTCCGTTCCGGCCTGAAGGCAGTGACGCACCGTAGCGAGTGACTGATTTCGGCTCAGTCGGAAATAGCGACGGTCTTCAGACGGGCGGTGTGCGCCAGCGAACCCCTGTAGCCGCAGATGGCAGTGCGTTAAAATAGCGTCGGTCAGTTGTTCCGTCATGACGGCGGCAGCGGCAGCGTCGGCCTCGCGGACTTCACGCAACAGTGCCTGTGTCAGCGCGTTGCCCACGGGCGTGTGGTTGTACTGGTGCAGTTCGGCGCACAACGCCACACAGCTCCAGAATCGCCATTTCTTCATCTGACGTGTCATGCGCCGAACCACTAGGTCACGGTACGCGGCATCATCCAGTACCAGGTACTGCTGACTGTCAAGCAGCGCCTGGAGACTGCGTTTCACGGTCAGCCCGATCCGCTGGTAGCGTTGACCCCGCTGAGCCAGTTTGTGGTAAAGCGACCCCTTCCCCTTTGCCAGGCGTACCGCGCCGCAGCGCAACAGGTAGTGCGCCGCGTAGCACGATGACAAGCCACCATCAGACACCCGCTGGCGTAAGTCGTCGTACTCATGCCAGATGACCCATGCAGCCGCGTCGGCATCGACTGTGACTTCTTCCTCTTCGTCAAACGCAACAATGGCCTTTTTCCCGGTTGCCGTAACCAGCGTTCGTGCCGCCCGTTCATCCCGTTCGCCCTCAAAATAGACTGAGGAGGTGAAGGGATCGGTAAGTCCGTCGGTATTGCGCTCCTGCTGTCCTCCCGGTACACGCAGCCACAATGGTGCAGGCATGGGAGTCCGGGGGACGGTGGACATCGCGGGCTCGTCATCGAGAAGATCCAGTTCTCCGTGCTCCCATACCCGGCGGTAAATGGCGATAGCCCGGAACGGCTCCGGGTTATAGCAGTGCAGTGACCAGAGGAAATCCACATAGAGGACGCTTTGCTCTTCCACCAGACGAAACTGCGGTGCGCTCATGCGCCGATGGTGCGGCGTATCGGGCAGCTCGCCTGAACGCAGCTTCTCCCCCACTGACGCCGCCCGCCTGTCCTCGGCATAATCCAGACTGCAACAGATGTGGAATAGCCTCTCGGTCAGCCCGGAAGAAAAAACGTTGGGCTGTAGGCGAATGAATCCGCCTTCAAACAGGGAGCGTCCAACGTAATCACGCAGGCTCCAGTCATACTGGATCTTCGTCAGGTATCGTTGCAGCCGGTTCAGTCCGGCCTGATACCCGTACTTCTCCGGATTGGTGTTGATCAGGGTTTCCATCGAGCGGTCAATTCCGACAGCGGTACACAATGAACAGCCATAACGGGCTCCGCAGGCTGACGGCGAAGGGGACGTTTTCTCAGGGCTCCAGATACATTCTCCGGTCGCATCTTTATACAGTTCAGCCAGGACGAAATTATCCGGCTGAAACCCCGGCAGCGGGAAACGCGCGTCCGAACCGCTGGCGGTGAGAAACGTCCAGATGTCTTGCGTGGTCCATTCCTTGACCGGGTACAGTTCACCTCCGTGGGCGGTGCGGGTCACTCGCGTGGCCTGCCCCCCCATCCGGGCAATGTTACCGGCCCGCTGGTGGCCTTCTGCATCCCGAGAGCCCAGCATCAGGCAGACGTTTTCACGCACCGATGCAGGAAGGCCTTTCAGGTAACGGGCCTTCGCCTGTCGCATCGGTAAGATCTTGAAATCGTTGGAGCACAAACGAGATGCCGAGTTTTTGTACGTCGGCAATCCGCGCCCGGTGAGAACGCGCCCAACCCAGCTCTGCGTCAGCGACGGGCGGGCAACGAGGATAGTCACCGGCAGGCCCTGCGCATCAATGAACGTCTGAAGCGCATCCAGTACCTGCGTGGCGTGGTAGTGCATCTCCGGGTTTTCGATGAGCGTATCGGCGGACGTAATGAAGTGGTGCTGACTGACGTTCGTGCCGTTGCGGACCGCCCGGACCAGCGACATCAGAAACAGGTGCAGCACGGCGGTGGAGTCCTTGCCGCCGCTAAAACCCACGGAACAGGTCCAGCCCTGCGTGATAGCCTCATAAATCGACGCGGTCGCAAGCCCGATGCGCTCTGCGATACTGACCGGCTCTTTGTCATCGGTGTAATTGAGATCCGGGTTGGTTTGCAGCGTCTGCCATACAGCAGACCATTTATCCTCAACCCATAACGACGCATTCGCCGCCGGATTAACGAAATGGTCTGTTGTCTGGCGCACATTATTTAATACGGATTCAGTGTACATAATAATTGTCCACAAATAATCAATCTGAGTAATTGGGGTTATTTAATATCCCGACTCGAAATAAAGCAATGGAGTATATAAAAAATAATTAAATCAGCTGGCGTCAAATTTAAATATCAATATTAATTTAAATCCTAGGAATATACGGGCGAACACTGCCCGTATAATAGCCAGATTTGAAATTACGAATAATTGACTTCGTTAAATAAATAATCCGGGTTGTCCAGGGCTTCCAGCGGAATCCGTGGGGTATGCAGTGCCATATCATCCCCGCAGTGGCGGGGAACGGCGGCAAGCACAAAGCCCGAATCAAATACCCGGATGAGTGGCGCATCCATCCGTTTGCCCTGCGCTTCAATTAACGCACTCAATGCCGCCTGCTGCTCACTATCCAGGACGGAAAGGCGCTCGGCCTGAAGGGTCTCAAGCGCCGTATCTTCATCACAGTCAGACCAGACTGCACCAAAATCAGTCAGCTCTACCAGCAGCAGGTCGTGTTCCTTCACCAGCGCCGCCACCTCCCGGATGCGGGAAGCCAGGGCATCATCAATCACAAGACTGACCAGCTCCGGATACCCGGAGGCAAATTCGTTGACGCAGGAAACGGTAGACACAATAAGCTTATTCATAATGACTCCTGTGCCCGCCGCAACCGGCGGGCTGATTAAGGGGTTAGCAGGTGGTAGATTAAAGGACGTCAATAGATGGAAGGATTCGACAAATACCGTCGATTTCAAAGGCCGTCAGTTCGGTCACTTTATCCAGCTTGAGATAGACCCCTTGACCTTTGGCTGGCTGGGTGAAATACCCGTTCATTTGAATGACATCAGGAAGAGCTCCAAGCATCGACAGCGCCACGGTACGGGCATCCTCGGTGGACTTGCAGGTCATCAGATAAGAAGCTTCAATCTTGTCGCTGCCGTTATGATGCACAATGCTGCACAGGGCATGTTTCAGGCCGTCCTGATGTGCCTTTTGCATTGTCTGAAGAAAGCGATGCCGATCCAGGTATTTGTAGCCCTGAGCATTAACCACGACATTAACGCCACCAAACTCATCAAGCCGTGGACTGTCGCAGGTGAAGGCGGCACTTATTTGCACCATGTGAGGCAGTTCAAACACAGCCAGAACAGCGCGGGTCAGGCCAATGGCGACATCCACGTCAATGGACTCGTTGTGGAAAACCATCAGCCCGCTGGCGGTGGCTTCCGTTGCCAGCTCCAACAGAAGATTTTCGTCCGGGCAGCCTGGATAAGTGAAGGACGGATCCTGACTGTCAAACTCAGGATGCTCTTGCACAATGCGCACAATCAGCTTTTGAAGCAGGGTCAGCGAGTCCGGGGACTCTTTCAGTAAAGCATTGCCCACGTCCACCGCACCTTCAGTAATAAAGTCAATGGCACATTCAACAATCGTCGCCTGTTCGAGAGTGCAGGGGATTAGAAAGGATGCCGAGGTATAATTATTTGCCATGGTGAATTCCTTTGATGTAAGTACATTTGCTTTCGATGAATTAATCATATCTGAATGCACACACTGGCTAATAACCAGAACTCAAAATAATTGAAATATTTCCAAGAAGGTTTTTGCGCTCTAAAAATAACTAAAAACAAGGCTTACCCGGATTAATGATGTCGTTATTATTGAGATTCGTTAATTATATTGGACGGGGATTAAATTAAATAAATAACGTTGCCTTCTGAACGCCAAAACGCGATGGTTACAGTAGACTGACGATAAGATACTTCAGCGCAGGAGTAGCGACAAATTCCTTCCTGCATTCGGCACACAAGAATTGTGCTAGCCTGAACTGAATAAAGATATAGTGAATAAAGCCTATACAGCAGGGAATGAGGCAGAGACAAAGCCCGTGAAGAAGAGATAAAGGCAAATCCCATCTTAATCTGGAGGGCAGTTCAGATCGATTTAATGGAAACATGGTTATAACTGATTATCAGGGGCTGATTGCTGGCATACAGCCGTTAAGCCCCCCTATTCTTTCCCGACTGTATACCCTGCCCTTTCTGCTTTGCCCGCACCAGGCTAATGAGTCTCCAGATAATCAAGGGGTTTCCCGAGCGCGCTGAGCAGGCGCAAAATCTCTCCCTGTGTCACTGTACGCAGCACTTCTGAACGTCCGTGATGGAGGTAATCCTCCACCGACATGGTGCGCCATTCCGGATGCGGCTTTTTGCTGCACAGCGTCCAGTCAGCACTGGCATCAGCCCGACGGAGCACAAAGTAGTCAACGGAGCGAGTCAGGCCGCTGCCATACGCTTCCTGTGCCACAATCCGAGCCTGTGAGCCATCTTCCCGGATGAAATCCTGAGTGACTTTAGTGATCAATTCCTGCATGGCCATATTCGCCCCTGTCTGTGCTATTTTGGCTGAATTCTCCGCTGTGCCGGTTTGCTGTGTAAACCGGGCAACGCCTGCGCTGATTATCTCAAATCAGGTGCATGAACTAATAACCAGTGACGAAATTAATCACAATTATCCTTAACATCGAAAAAAGCCGGAGAAAGGTGTACGTTCGAATAACACCCCTCTGATAGAGTTACATGATAAAATATTAAATATTGGAATACGTGGAGGCCCTGGTCATGCAGGCAGAATTATGGGAAGGAAAAACGTTTGAGCCATTCGACCCACAACTCAGAATCAACGTAAATGGAAAATCCGTGCGGTATCTCGGCAACCCTGAGGATCTGGCTTATGAGTACGATCCCGATTATGAAACCGTACAGGCAAATCCGTCTTTGCTACCGCCGGAAGAACATCAGATTGTCTGCGCCATCAGCATTAACGTCGTTCATACGTGGCTGAAGCAAAACCTGCATTTCCTTGAATACATTTTTGACTTACCCGAAACCCTTCGAACCCATCGGCTGCTGCGCCAGTCAGACCGTTTTCTGACCGGCTGCGCGAGTCGTTCCGCTGTGTATAACGCCTCGCTTATTCGCGTCCTTAAAAAAACCTCCTCGGAACGCATGCGCCTGATGTCGCCGACGTTACAAAAACTGGTGGCTGAAATACAGCAGAACTGCGCCTGATCGGTTTACCCCATCAGGCAATGCGGAACGCATCCGGTCACTCACTTCTGATAATCAAGCACCAGGGCATCAAGTAACGGACTGGACTGATACCCCGGCGCACCGATAAACAAATTACGTGAAATCGCCAGCCACTCCATGATTTTCTCGGTTGCCAGCCAGCGCCTTCCGAGTCGTTCAGCGGCAAGCGGCGTCTTAAAGAGACCGGCGAATGGTTCGACCACCAGATCGCCCGGTTCGCTCAGAAACTCAATCAGAAAGGAGGCCAGCCGGGTGGGTGACGACGCACCGTGCAGCGGCATCCCGGTTTCACGCGAGACTTTGTGACACAACCGCGTATCGGCACAGGCGTTGCCGAACTGGAAGGTATTTTTTGCGATAGCCCCGTCTGTTTTTACCCCGTAAGAGCCGTGGCGAAGCTGGAATGCTCCGTCGCCATAGTTTGTCACCCGCTGCTCTCCTCCAGCGTCCAGCAGCTTCAGATGCTGCTCAGAATGGGGTTGCAGCACCCGGCGGTTATCGGATTTGACCTGCATCGCGTCGTTGGTAAACCAAAGCACACACTCGTAGGAGACTGCGAGCTGTACCCGATGCTTACACGCCCAGTGCGTAGGCGACGGCGGCTTGGCACGGTTTACCCAGATGAGTCTGTCCATCAGCTCCAGCCCCAGATTCTCACACAACGCCAGGGTGAGCTTTTCCACGTACAGTGACCGGGATGGCCTGCCCGGGTTAAACGCATCCTGCGTAATATTGAGAGTAATTGACCCGCCAGTGACCAGCTGCTTAACAATCGGCTCCAGGGTCTGCAAGATGAAGTCGATATACGCCTGCTCACCTCTGCCGGAACCGGCTCCGTATGCCCTGGCGTGGCGCAAAAGATAGGGTGGCGAGGTGACGCACAGAGTCACTGGCTCATCTATCCGGTTAAACACCTGCTGTGCATTACCAAAGATGGCGACCCCTAAGTCGGTTGAGAAACCGACCAGCGCCATTTTATTCCAGCATTCATGCAGATTCTTTTCTGTTTTAAGCGCGTAGCGCCAGACGCCCCGATCACCTGGGACGTGTTCAATCACTCCGGCTTTGCGAAGCGTCTGCTGATACCAGCGCACTTTATGTTTGACGGCGCTGGTTTTCATTTCGCTACTGCCAAAGGACTTCTGTGCCTTCAGCTCGGCATCGCTCAGTCCGGTGGACTGCTGCAACAGTGCATACAGCTCGTCATTGGAGACCGGAGCGTCGGCCTTTTCATAAAGTCGGGCAATCAGTTCAGGCGTGATTTCTTTCATCGTATACTCACGGCATCGACGGATAATAAACCGTGCCCGGTCTGATGATCGGGCAGTAAAATGCCCGGACTGGCTCCGGGCACGTCAACATCAGAGATACGTGCGGAGCACGGCAGCGTGGTCAGGGGAGATCTCGACGCAGCTCTTCATGCTGTAGTAATACTCACCAAACATGTCCGACAGGCTGTTTTCGTCCTCCCATTCCACCCCGAAGTCGGCATCGGAATGGCACTCATCGAGGAGCGCCAGCCGGGTGGCATCCTGCTCATTCTGCGCATCCACTACGTGCAGAGAAGATTTTTCAACTTCACCGTTTACGATACACAGGTTTACTGCAAAGTGTTTGTTCAGCATGGTCGCCTCTCAGGGTGTCAGGGTTAACGTCGCTTTGTTAACAATGATCTTACCAGGTTGGCTTTGCAGGCTAATAACCTGCACTCAATATATTCGAAAATATTCAGAGCAGATAAATTCAGCAGACACCAGGATAGGTGCAGCGCCAGAAAAGATAAAAGTTACTTTCCCGGCTGCTGTCAGGGCATACCGCGTAGTGCCTGAGGTAAAGGGATTATGTGAAGATTGCCCATGTCAGGACACGGTACGGGCGGGAATGCGTGGCGAGCTCGGGATAAGCAGGGTGCCGATTTAACGACACCCTGTGATGGCTACAGCTGCGGGAACTCCAGGGCGAACTCGGATGCGCCGGTCACCCCACTTTTTCCGGGTGTAACAGAATAGATGCGCTCTTCACCTTGCCCCATATCAAAAGTGATAGTTTTGGTTTCTCCCGGAGCCACGGTGACATCAGCCACCGTTATCGGGAAGTCCGCATCTTTACGTACCGACAGCGTTCCGTTTAGCTTACCGGTAATGACGGAACCATCTTTGCGACGAAGGACGCTGGTGCGGATAAACGCCAGGGGCTGGTTGTCAGTGGTTTTCAGGGCAACGGCTGTGGCCAGGGTTTTAAGCCGGTCGAGCGTGACCATGTTCGCGGGCTGGTACATGAAATTAAGCTTTTTCGCCGTCCGGTTTCCTGAGGCGTCAACGGCCTGTGCTTCAAGGGTATACAACCCATCCTCTGCCACTCTAACTGGGAAGATGCGCGGGTACTCCGGCGTGTACACCCCCGCCTCCTGGCTGGTGAACGCTAGTGTCACATGCTCACTGTTCGGTCCACCGCTTAAAACCAGCGATTCCAGCGAGGCATCGGCGGAAGGGTCAGTGACATTAATTCGCAGGTTTTCCAGACCCTTTACCAGTTTTTGTTCCGGGTCGTCGCCCTGATAGCGATAGGTTATTTCCGGCGATGTCGAGTCGATGACCAGCACCTCATTAAGCGGGTAAGAGGCAGTGTTGCCGACCAGATCCGTGGCAAAAGCCGACTGCACGGTATACTTGCCATCGGGAAGGTCAGCATAGGAGATGACCGCATTTTTGGTTTTAAAATCGCTCTCAGTCCAGGTTTTTGCAGGCAAATTAATCACCGTCCCTGCGGCATTTTTCATCACCACACCAATGGTACGTGTATCCCAGTAGCCTAGTTGCCAGCCATTGACTCGGTCGTTATCCGTAACAGTCATAGACACATTCTTTACATTACGGTTGACGGTGGCGGTGTTAATTATCGGGGGATTGGTATCCCAGACCACTACAAAATTTCCCGCCAGATTATCGTAAATGCTGCTGCCATTTTTCCCAGAAATAATGTGGATATACTGAAACCCTTTATCACTGGTGTACGCATAATCGACATTCATCGTGCAGGTGGTAGCCCCTGCCGGAATGAGGCAATACCAGCCCGTATTACTCGCCGCCGCCATCCGCTGCTCATAGTTTCGGGGTTCTGCATTTACGCGGATCTGGGTGAAACGCCCGTTTCTGATCTTGTCTACCGTGCCTGACCATTCACCGGTATCGCTTCGGTAAATTTCCTTACTGACTATTCGTGGAGCGATTTCCATCCCTGCTGCGGGCGTAAATGAAAGATCATTGTGATGGACTCGCCTAACGCCACCCGCCAGAGTTTCGAACTCGTGGTACGTGTCGCCCACATTGGGGTAGACATAGTTAAAAGAAAAGATATTAAAGGTACTGTCCGAGGTCTGATACCGTGAGTCTGCCCATCCATAGTTTGTCTTATTAATAGCAGTAAAGTTACTTTTGTACCGCAAGACTCGCATTGATATAGGGTTGGTAAAAACCGGCATCCCCGAAGAGTAATTCTCCCAGGCACCTGTACGAGTGTTAAGTACCTGAATAATTACCGGGGGACTAATACGGTCAATGGTGCTTTCCCGGCTTATGACTGCCCTGTTTCCCGCTTTGTCATACACATAAAGTCCCATTCGGTAATCTGCCTGTGCTACCGGGGCAAGGGCGGGATCGCTCGCCGTGGTATTCTGGACGGTGACCGATTTTTCAACCTGGTTGATGACGGCCTCCCGCTTACGCTCCACGCCACCCGAGTCAATCAGAAAATATTCTGCCCGGTCCAGGCCAGATTGCGCATCAGACAGGCCGCTGAACACAATGGCCTGAACAGACGCATACTGCATACCGGGTGGCAGGCTGGTAAAGATTTCTTCGCTGCCAAATTGCCAGCCATTACGGGAATACCCAATGGTGCCTGTTTTTGGCGGAGTGCGGTCGACTGACACTGTATAGTCGCGGCGTGAAACCTCATTGTTCTGAAGATCGGTGATAATTTCCCGCAGAGTGTAATTTCCTTCCCCAAATGCCGGAACAGCTAACCTTTTGCCGTAATAGTCGTTGCCGGTGCTGGAGGTCATACGGTCGTCAACCGTGACTTTGCTGCTTTTCATACTCCACAGACTCGTGCCGCTGCCATTGAGCAACGACACCTGCACGTAACGGTCAAGACCAGACATGACGTCAACATCGAAGGCGGTGGCAGGGTTAATCCACTGGTCGGAAGGCGTGACTATTTTGAGTTGATTCTGCATATCTTTAAACCGCAGCTCTGCAATTTCAGCCTGTGCAGCAAACGTGCAGACGATTAATGATGCCAAGAGCGTGACCTTTCGTTTCATACTTCCCCTCCCCCAGGTTAAGACATTAATCATACCGGGAGCGAGCGCGCAGGTTTTCAGCCTCAGGGGAATAAAACATGAGCATTTTGATGAATTCGTAGCAAAAACGCTGTCATCGCAGGCGTATTTTTAATATTCAAACGGCGTTTTCCGAGAAAAATCTTACTGATAGCCCGGAACAGGTTCCTGCACAGGCAGGGAATGCACCGGGCAGACGAGGTCATGCCCAGCGATAAAGTGAGAAGTATTCCTTGTTAGCCGCCAGGTCGGAAAGCAGTGAGTCCATATTCTGGCGGGCATAAGCGGTCAGGATGAAGCGAAATCCGTCGATGGTTTCGATATAGCGGACACCGTTGTTGGTCAGTCCTGCATTAACGACTTCCGCCGTCATCATGAACTGCCCTTCCGGGAAGTCAGGGGACAGATACAAGAATCCCGTTGTGCCGCCCGAAGGTGTGGCGTTATAAATGACACCGTTGAACGTAACGCCGTGGCGGGCAGGTGGCAGATCCGTGGACTCTTGACCCTTTTTCAGCAGCCCATAGATCAGATCTTTTTCTTCATCCGAGGTATAAGCCCGACGGTCATCGGCGGCTCCCGGTCGGGAATAGACGCCCACTACAGCCAGGCGGCGAAGCTCGTTCCTGATCCCCGGATGACAGCTTGCCCCTGCCCTGCCCTGAAGCTGTACGCCAAAATCCTCACAAAGCATCAGCACTTGCCGCAGCTGCTCTTTACAGACAGTGGTGGTCAGCATCAGCCCCTGGCTGGCGAACCCCAGTTCGAGAATGGACTCGCCGATATCAGAACGGTAAGACTCCAGGGTGATGAGCGGGGGCTTATTCAGCAATAGCTTGTCCCCGGTGAGGATGTAGTCACGTGCCGGGAAATACTCCTGCATCACTGTATCAATCACCACAGCGGCTTCATCACCTGCGGGCGCGACGACATATATCTGGAACGGACTGGCGGAATCTGCGTCGAGTTGTACGGGATAGAGCCGGGGTGGATTAAGACGGGCGCACTGGGCATTAACGTGCGTTGCCCATGCCGGATCGGAGGCCGACTCACTGAGCGGCAGGTTCAGGTCATCACAGAACGCCACAATATGAGCCATTTGTACCGCCGAGACTGTGCCGTTCAGCGACAGTCCATGCGTGTTCATGGTGAGCTGGCGGGAGCTGACCAGCGGGTTTTGCGCCCAGGGTTGCAGCGACAGCGTGGCACGGCTGATGGAAGGAATGACCCTGGTGCTGGTCTGCCCCATCAGCTTGCAGCGCCTTAATTCCGCCGTGTGCAATACCTGCGAAAATACGTATTGCGCCTGCTGCCGAGAACTTGCCTGAATATAAAACAACGCATCCGTTTTTATATCCGCTGCTGAAATTCCATATAATTTCATTATATACTCTCAGTGAATGAGCGATTTGTAGTCATGTGCCGATAAATGCACGTTATGCGCCCCGTCCTGCCATTCAAAAAATAGTCTATATTTTGAATTTACGCGAATGGAAGAATACCGATTTGAGGTCATTCTTAATCTTTCATAACGGAGACTGTTGGATGCCAGTTCTTTTTCCGAACAAACTTCATCCAACATTTTCAGTCTGCTCAGAATGGCATTGGTAATATCCGACGGAATACCGGCCTGGCCTTTCCCTTTACGGAAGCATTTTTCCAGACGACTATCTTTGAATGAGTGGATCATATTAACCTCCGTAAAGTTAAACTTATGAATGAGCACTAATACGTCGGATTATTTTAATCCGAGGATTTTCTCGGCTACCGCGATTTGCTTATCGCTCAACGGGTGACGGCGAGACAGTGTGTGCTTCAGGCTGTCCAGGAAGTTGTTCTTTACCGTGTGTGCCGTCAGTGCATCCAGCAAGCTCTGGTGGGACTCACACCAGATAGAAAACTGGGAGTATCGCGCCTGTACCGCCTTCTGCTTCGCTGTGAATTCCGCATCCGCCACTTTACGGGCTGCGGCGGGGAAGTTGAGGCGAAGCGCGTCCAGCGTGTAGGCGGTGCGGGTGGTAATAAGGCTGTAGCCCGTTGCATGACACGCCATGCAGCGGCTTTTATAAAAGTGTTTACGCTCACCACGCCCGTTGCATTTATTGCAGACAACCCGGTAGGTATATTCTGCTGTGCCCTTTACATCATTAACGCACTGAATGGCAGAGAGAGAGACTTCAATGCCGCTGCGGTCAAAATATTTGTTCATTTGCTTCACTCCGGTATCCGTCTTGATAGATACAGAATGACAGAACGCATTTGAAATCTAATAATCTGTCGGGGAAATAAAATGAATAAAATGCAAAAAAAGTTAAAACTCAATCAGTCCATTTTAATTACCACTTGAACATAAAAATAAATAACCTGAAACGACTTGCAGGACATCGCCAAAGTAATTTATAACTACTCACAGCGTAATATCTCAGCTGGTATATTATGACCACCTGAGATACAAACGTTAACGTCCATATCCGTATTATTTGGAACCCAGACGGCATCACGGAATAGCTGCCCGTATGAGCGTTTTTCACGCCGTGCCGGTGAAAAAAGTTTCCTTTCCGGTTGCCCTACCCCCTTCCAGCCTATGACTGGGATAACCACGATGATAAACCCGGAGACACCTCCTATGAGTACAGATGAGCGGCAGCAGACAGAACAACAGATTGCACGAGAAGCCGTATCCGGCATTACCGGGTCGGGCTTTCGCGTTTCGGTGAATGACGGTGAGGCCACAGTGCTGTCGAAGTCCGATGACATAGAGGCCATTCTGGACGCGATGTTCTCCACCGACCAGGACATCCTCACAGTCTATTCCCCGGCAGACGTCCCCGGCGCACCGTGGACGCGTCTGGGCTTTGTGCAATTCATTTACGGTAATGATGGTTGGGATGTCATTGCCGATAACTCCCTCAGCCTTGAGCCGTGTCTGAAAAAAGCCACCGCACTTTCCGCTTCGCTTGAACGTCAGTTCGGTTGAATGTCCCGGGCAGGAAATCAACCTGCCCGTTATTTCATATCCCGTTATTCACCTATTCGCCTGCCTGAAATAAAAACGCCTAGCCCCAATAAAATAAGACAGATCTGAATTTAATATTTCATCAATATTTATGTCCTGTGGGTTATTAGGCTGAAGAACGAAAATGCTAGCGTGTCATTAACTGACAAACGGAGATCACAACATGCCTAAATTTTTAACCCCTTCTGACTTTGCTGAAATCGTGAGTGGATTGCTGGTGGACCCTCAACGCCTCGGGGCATTTGCTGAGCCGGGTGATCACCAGGCGTTCCTTGCGGAGATGGGCCATGTCGTCGCCCGCCATTGCGGCGGAAAAATTGACGGTGTCATGATGCCGGAGGGAGGGGAAGAAGAGCAGAGTCAGCCCTATCTGTCATGCCCGGAAACAACGCCGTATCTCGTTGTCAGCCCGGATGCGTCCCTGCCTTCCCTGACCCACAACGTCTGGCGTTACATGTGTGCAAACGGCTGGGTGGATGCAGTTCGTGGTACGCCAGATACCTCAACGGATGCGCTCCCGACCCGGGCGGAGTGTCGTGAAGTTCGAACCGGCCTGCAACGTCTGCTGATCCCCGTCGATACGGCACAGTGCAATCTCAAACAGCACATCGTGCGGATGCAGGATAATGAGCATGACGGCGGCGACACTTTGCCAGAAGAAAAGATTTTTAAGGTCAGCGCCGCACTCGGCGGTGTGGCGCAGATTGCGGTACAGAATCATCAAGGCAGGACTGTCTTTGGCGCAGTGCTGACGATTGAAAATGATACACCATCCTTGCATATTAACCCCGGCGATACCGAGCTTGCGAGCCTGCACATCCACGCCGCCCACGAAGGTCTGGTACTGGCGACCGGGTCAGCTGACACGAGTTTTACCCTCGCCCCCGTCGATTGCTTTACCTACGGACGCTCCGGATTGCTGGTGCGGACGGGCGAGTCCTTAACGCACAATGTTAATTAACCAAACTGCGATGAATTAAATTACTCCGGGTCCGAATTATTTCGGACCTTTTTTGTTACTCCCTGACGTTAATTAATTTTGATTTTTTTATTCAGAGGTTATTAGCCAGAAAATACGCCTTGATAAAATAGCGACATCGAAAGCAGACAGAGTGGATGTAAATATCATGGCTAAATTTGTAAGCCCTCAGAAATTGACTGAAATTATCGCAGGGCTGTTATTAAAACCGGAATTGCTGGGCGAGCTGGATACCCCGGAAAAACACCGTTCCCTGTTTCTCGAATTGGGGGAAGTCGTGGCCACGCACTGTGGAGGCTATATCTCTGACGTCACTGAACCGGAAACCGACGGTACTTCAGCCGATGGTGGCCTGGTCAGCGGTAAGCCGGTCCGGTATCTGGAAGTCCCTGAAAGTACCCCGTATCTGGTGGTGCAGGAAAATGAATGCCTGCCATCACGCGAGCAAAACGTGTGGATGTACGTGGATACGGAAGGCTGGGTCGAGCAAGGCCAGGACGAGTCCACCATCCCGACACCTGAAATGTGCCAGTCCGTGCGCCGTGAACTCCGCCAGCTGCTGGCCCCGGTCACACCGGATGAGATGGTGCTGACCATGCAGGACTGGCGGCTACAGGACGAAGCGCTGCCTGAAGAGGACAGCAAGGTTTATACCGTGAGCGCCACGGTGGGTGAAAATCTGTCAGTGGAAGTCAGCGGTCCGGATGGCGAGCCGTGTTTTGGCTTCATGTTTGAAGTCAATAAGGGTGTCCCCGCCCTGCACATCAACGACGGTCAGGATTGCGTCCTCCATCTCCATGCAGCCCATGGCGGCGTGGTGATTGCCCCTGATGCGACGGACAGACGCTTTGAAGATGCCCCCGTAGACCGCTTTTCTTACGACTTACCGGCGCTGCTGATGCCGTTTAACTAATCATTCCCATGCCATCACCTGCCCTGCGGCAGGTGATCACCCCGATACCGGAGATACCATGCAAATTGCCACTGACGTACTGATTGCCCTGGGCCATGCCCGGACCGACGAAAACCGCCTGTTTCTGTCCGCTCAGCTGGATCGGGCGCTGTACCTGAAGACCAACAAGGTGCTCGATGCCGCCGGGGGGAAATGGAACCGCAAAGAAAAGGCCCATGTCTTTCCTTCGGATGCGGGTGAGCGCCTTGACCAGCTGCTGATGACCGGCGAGATTGTCATTCCTCAGGATGAATTTAATTACTTCCCTACCCCGCCTGACATTATTGCGGCCATGATTGCCGGTGCAGCTCCGACTGCCGGTGATCGAATTCTTGAGCCTGGCTTTGGCGATGGCCGAATCATCCGGGCAGTACAGGCAGTGTCACCCGGCGCACTCATTACGGGCGTTGAGCTGATGGATGATCGTTTCGCACAGGCCAGTGCGGATAAGGCGCTTAGTTCCACGGCGACGTTAATCCATGCGGACTTCCTCCGCTGGGAGCCTGATCAAAAATTTAACGTCATTCTGATGAATCCCCCGTTCTTTAAACGCTCAGATGTGAAACATGTTAATCATGCACTTGATATGCTGGAGACCGGCGGGCGTTTTGCCTCCGTCATGCCAGCGAGCATCGAGTTTCGTCAGGACACTCTCACGGTGGAACTGCGTAAGCGGATCGCCGATTTGGGGGGCAGTATCGAGAAATTACCTGCCGATACGTTTAAATCCGTCGGCACCCGCGTTAATACAGTGATGGTAAAGATCTGACATCACCACAATGGCAACCGGAAAAGAAGCGGGTCAGTAAACCCGCTCATCATCAGCGATGAGAGTGAACGATGCACAACGTGGAATTACAGGCGAAGGCGTTACCCGACTTTCAGCAGGTATATGATTTTCTGAAAAAGCACTACAAGCCCTCCAGGTTCGAAGAGCGCAACGGGGACATCTGGGGCTACGATTATTCCCGTCGGCTTACCCGTAGTGCCATTGAAGACCTCGATAAATACGGCAAGTCGTATGTCTCTCGTTTTGAAGACAGGGCCGGTGATGGTTTTGCCTTTGGGCGGGACCTGGTCATTTTGCGTTAAGGGGGTGGCTGTCCTTCGGCAGACGTCCGCATCGTTCGGACGCATTCCTCCATAATCACACTCTCTTATTCATGCGGCACATGAATAAGAGAGTGGCATCACCGCGCTGAATTCAAACTGAATGCTGATGTTTAGAGCCTGAAGGAACGAACAGTGCGGGTCAAAGGACACGCATTAACGTCTTGATTGAGTGCCATATCAGGGCGATAATCCAGTCCCATGTCAGCATTACGGTGCAATACCCACGTGCCAGGCATATGTATTCTCCCCATCTTCACCGGCTTTCGCCTCAACCACTATCTGGTCATAGCGACTGCCCGCCAGCTCCCGGACCATCTGATCCACCCCCCACTGAAGGTGATGCAATTCGTCCGTACTGCCAAACCTACAGGCCAGTTCAATAGCCCGGTCTATGCGTTGTTGTTCATCTGTCATGGTCAGTTCGCCTTATGAGGTTTATTTCCTGCGGCAGGTAATCGCCAGCCAGGGGACAGCCGATACTGCGGTAGCCATCTTACGCTAAAAATCAGCGGGTCTTCTGTATGAGCGTTCGTTAGCACCAGGGGATTCACTTCCGGTATGCCCGTAAAGAACAGAGAAAATGAAGCTCTATACAGGCACGAGGGTGTTTCTGATTTGTTTAAAATGTCGTCAAAACAAGACAATATTAAACGGAGTCAGTCCATGAAGCACTTCATAACATTAAGCGTCCTGGCAGGCATTCTGGCATCCTCGCAGGCATCCGCACAAATTTATGAGTCCACGTTCACGGACACCAACGGCGTCGTGATTCATGCCCCTTCTACCCGGCTTCTGCTGAACCCGGCTTCCACCGTAGCCCTGACACTCATCTCCGGGCTGGACCGCTTCGTGAACGTAAAAGTGACGCGGGACACCGGGGCGCAGCTCTACAATTTCACCACCAACCGTACCGGTGTTGCGGATCGCCTGACCGCTGGTGATGGCAGCGAATTCTACGGAAAGAAAGTAACTTTACCGGCGCTCGGTGAAGGCAAATTCATTGTTCAGATCAACATACTGGATTTGAATCAGTCCGTCGTGGCCACCTACAGTTATAACTGGACTCTCGACACCACGCCTCCGACAGCCAATCCTCTGACGGCCACCGTTGGCGTAGGCACAGGAACAGGACCGGTCTTCAAGCTGGGCCTTGAAGCCGTTTATCAATACAGTTTTATATCCTCAGGCATTAATGACACAAATGGGATTGATAAAGGTATTTTTGAGATCTATCGGGCTAATGGTTCGCTTTTTAGTTCGACCCCCATGAAATACAACGTCGCCGATAAGACGATGTACCTGCCATACACGGCTGCGAGTGTAAAGCAACCCGGTATCCCCGACAGTAACCTCGATGAGGACTTTCAGGCGAAAGTAAAAATTTACGATACCGCCGGAAACATTCGCACCCTGCCGACGCAGGTTTTCCGCTTTGATAATACGGTTGGCGAGATAACGCTCTTTGCCGTCCATGATCCGAACAATGCGGGCAGCGTCGTGCCGGGGCTGACGAATTACCCGGCCTATAAAGCCGGGATGGTCGTCAACGAAAACCCCATCAGATTGGTGTATCGCATTCCGAAAACGAACTACAACAAATATGCCGAAGGCGGTCTGACCTTCATTAACCAGTACGCCGCGCCCAAGGAGCTGACATCTGACGCCACTTACAGCTACGTAGAGATGACGCTGCCTTTCGGGACTGCAAACGGCGATATGGCCCGAATGGCGAATTTTGGACAGTGGGGCGGCTATTTCCCGACTTACTCAATGACGCTCAATCCAGCGGCATTAAAGACCCCGGCCTTTACCGGAACCTGGGAGGACTTCCAGGACAGCAAGGGAACCTGGTACAGCTCAAAAGAATTCGAAACCGTGCTCTCTTCCCGGTTGCCCATTAAAATTGTCCGGGCGCGATTTAACGTGGAAGCCAGACCGTTCGATCAGGAAGTGGGAGGACGGTTAACCTGTCGCATCCCGGCGGGGCAGACCAGCTGCGAAGCACCGGAAAACTTTGATATGGCGCTAGGTACGCTGGGATATAACCGGACTCTCTATTATGTCCGCAGCGTCAGCAACACTATCCTTCGTTCAGAGCAGTGGATAATGACACGCTGGAACAATAAAACCGTGCCGGAAATCGGGGCCATCTCCTACAATCCGGCAACGAAAAAAATGACGGTTCAGGCCCATCTGGAGCAGGACAATGACTGGTTTGACGGGTTCCGCCTCCTCGGATTCTACCTGACCGACAAACTGACCAATCAGCGCATGACACCTGTGGGAACCGTACTCTCGCGTGATGCCGGGAACTACACCATCGAATATGATTTTTCCAGGCAGGCCGAAGGCCGCTACAACGTGGAAGTGAACATTCAGGACCGTTTTCTCAATCAGACTAATAAAACCTATGGCGACATCGCCCTTGATGCCACACCGCCTACGGTTGCTATTTCCTTCGAAGGTAAGCCACTCACCGATGATACTGTGGTCTACGGACTGGAAAATTTACGAATTGCGCTGAGCGACAACCTGACCACCCCACGTATTACGCGTCTTCAGCTCACCGGCGGGCCAACCTCGGATAGTGTGGAACTTACCTGGGCACCGGCAGGAAAAGACACTTATACTCCTGAATATCCACGCATTTTCCCTAATTTCGAGCCATCAGAGAGCTATGCGATCAGCGTGACGGTCTCAGACAGCCAGTCCAACAGCAAAACCTACACCCAGAAGTTCAGCTATCTGCCCAACAACCTCGTCCAGCTGCATAACCTGCGGACGCTCGCCGTGAAGTCCGCACTCAAAACCTCCACGGACGTGCCGCTTGCCTATCTCTCAACAAACATGCTGCGCAAGACCAATGGTGAAATAGCCAGAGGCTTGCAGAACGCCACGCTGTCTGTGCGCAAAGATGCCAGCTTCGGGATTGCATTTAACGGGGCTGAAGCAGCTCCAGGGGAGGCGGTGAACGTGAATATCGACACGGGCCAGGGAGATACTCTGCTGTTGCCGATTTTCCCCTCGGAGAACGGCAAGACCGGCCTGGCCGAATTCATGATCCAAATTGATGAGCTGAAGTAACCACGATATGCCGTCAGCTGAGCTGGCGGCTCTGCCATTAAGTTGACCCGTTTCCCATACCCGCGAATGACTCCGCCCTGCGGCCCCGTTTAAGACACCTATCATGACCGATTAAATCCCGCAAGAATGCGTACAACCAGGTGAGATTACGCCCTCTCCCTGTAGACCAGTCCACATGGCTGGCAATGCATCAGAAAACACGGTAATAGAAAAGACCCATCTCTCTGAAAATTTGCCTTAAGTCGTCACGCATGTAACAATATGTTAACGTCATACGAAGGCCCATCAACTTATTCGTTGGCCCTACGGATCAAGATCATGCGCAAACTCTACAAAGAAGAAATGGCCTTTGCTAAGAAAAAGCTGGCCCAGCTGGATATGATTAATCAAAAAATTGAAGACATCAGCGAGCAATGGGACTCTGAAATAGGCCAGGAAAATCCGGGACTATTAGATATAAAGAAAACAGTACAGCAGGTCCAACGCAATATCTACGAGCAGATAGGCCAGTGGAATCGTACTGTCTGACGTTATCAGGCTGCCTGGATGACAAGCAGCCTCTCTCTTCTAGCCATTCAGTTCCGCATCCAGCCTCTTTTCCAGCGCCAGCAAGTTGATAAGGGCCCTCTCGCATTCCTGCTTGCCCCAGCAGCCCTGCCAGTTCGTCAGAGACAGATATTTCCTCTCAAGCGCTTCCATTTCATCCAGATTGCGGTGTGAATGGAAGTGCCAGATATCATGCCAGGCCGCGTCATAGATAGCTCCGGCAGGTGGACAGAACAGGAAGGCATCGGCGTGAATGATTTCTACACGTGGATCGGAGCTGAAGGTATTCCCGACAAGCTTGATAACATCCAGTTCACGCTCAATGACCGTCACGCGGGTGACCTGCGGCAGTTGCAATACAGCATGAAGCACCATTCCCAAACCCAGTCCGTTTATCAGGAGACTGCCCCGGGCATTCTCCAGAAATTCGGTGCAGGTGCGTATCTCCATGGGAGTATTTGACATCACAACTTCGCCAGATTTCATTAGCCGACGATAGTCCCCTGCCGGAATATACGCGTCGTCATCTTTCGTATAGGCAGATCTGAGAAGGGTTGACGCTGATTCAACCTCGCTGACGTAAAAAGATTCAATAGCCCATTCCCCGGATGTGCCGTCGGTCACAGGCAAATTGTGAAAATCAAATTCCATAAAGCCTCTTTTTTTGTATGGTCTCTTGGACTGGCATTGATTGTAGTGTATCTGAAGGCTGCGGTTATCTAATAGTTTTTCACGACGGATAACGCCGTGCCTCTGCCTGATGTGGGAAACAGCTCAAGTTATTTTGGCCCTGGCTGGTGTGGGAAATAGCTCAAGTTATTTTGCCCCTAGCTGGTGTGGGAAACAGCTCAAGTTACTTTGGCCCCGGCTGGTGTGGGAAACAGCTCAAGTTACTTTGGCCCTGGCTGGTGTGGGAAACAGCTCAAGTTACTTTGGCCCCGGCTGGTGTGGGAAACAGCTCAAGTTACTTTGCCCCTGGCTGGTGTGGGAAACAGCTCAAGTTACTTTGGCCCCGGCTGGTGTGGGAAACAGCTCAAGTTACTTTGGCCCCGGCTGGTGTGGGAAACAGCTCAAGTTACTTTGCCCCTGGCTGGTGTGGGAAACAGCTCAAGTTACTTTGGTCCCGGCTGGTGTGGGATATGGCTCAAGTTACTTTGGCTCCGGCTGATGTGGGAAACAGATCAAGTTACTTTGGCTCCGGCTGGTGTGGGAAACAGCTCAAGTTATTTTGGCTCCGGCTGGTGTGGGATATGGCTCAAGTTACTTTGGCTGCGGCTGATGTGGGAAACAGATCAAGTCACTTTGGCGGCGGCTGGTGTGGGATATGGCTCAAGTTACTTTGGCTGCGACTTATGTGGGAAACAGCTCAAGTTACTTTGGCTTCGGCTGGTGTGAGAAACAGCACAAGTTACTTTGGCTGCGGCTTATGTGGGAAACAGATCAAGTTACTATGCCCAGCCGGTTGAGTGTACTCCGCCAGTTAGCTGCACTGGCCGGGATGTGGGAAACACCGCAAGTTGGCAGTACAGGCCGGGATGTGGGGGACGCCGCAAGTTTGCAGCACTGGCCGGGATATGGGGAACACCGCAAGTTGGCAGTACAGGCCGGGATATGGGGAACACCGCAAGTTGGCAGTACAGGCCGGGATGTGGGGGACGCCGCAAGTTTGCAGCACTGGCCGGGATATGGGGAACACCGCAAGTTGGCAGTACAGGCCGGGATATGGGGAACACCGCAAGTTTGCAGCACAGGCGGGGATGTGGGGAACACCGCAAGTTTGCAGCACCAGTCAGGACGTGGGGAGCCACGCAAGGTATCGGATATGGTCTGGTCAGGGTATAACGCTGCTCGTAATGCATTCAATCAGAGCGTTTTATGATCGTAATTGTGGGGAAAAGCTCAAGTTCGTATTCTCGTAGACAGGTGGATGTTGAGGGAAATCCACTGCGGAAAAAAAACAATACGAACTTTAAGATAATGATTATAAAGGATATTTATGCGGCATGTAATTTAACTAGTTTCATGACTATGGGAAACAGCTCAAGTTAACCCATCTGAAGGGCTTAAAATGGGCTGAAATCTGGATAAAACTCACATTTACCATTTGAACTTGAGGTGTTTCCCATATCAACTTGACCTAATCCCCATACTTACTTGAGCCGTTCCCCATACTGACAATTAAGCAGGTTAGCCTGAAGAAAGGACCATCAAAATTGCAGTGCTCTGAATTACGGGCAATTACTTGGTGTAAAAACCTTGTGGATAATGAAAAAATCACTTGAGGTGTTTCCCATAGTAACTTGATCAGGTTCCCATACATTCTTGAGGTGAACCCCATAGATACCTGCTGTGATTCCCATTTTTACTTGCGGTGTTTCCCACACGTATGCCTTGTGAACCCAGACACAACGTGGGGTCCAGCCTGTTAAAAAGGAGAAAAGGATTTAAAAGGAGAAAAGGATTTAAAAAGAAGGCTGTGAATAAGTGGATAACTATCGTCTGAAGGTTTTCAGAACTTGAGGGGCCATGCTGCGAGGTAGCGTAACGAACCAGCCACTTCAATGCAGAGGAATTTTGTCTTACCGGCTGGGGAGAAGTCGGCAAGACAGAACATAGGGTAATTACATCAAGCTTTATCTTTCTTGGGCAGTATCGTGAAGATGAAATTACCATTACCGTCATCGCTAACTTCAGTCAGAAGCGGGGTGCTGGTATTGATACGCTTGATCGAAGGATTCAAAAATGTTCTCTTCAGCTCCGCAGTGTTTCTGCGCTGTGTATCGGGAAGTTTAAAGCGATCTGCAAGCCACTCCTGGCTTACTTTCCAAATCCCCGTAGAGCGATACTGGCAGAGGCTTTCGTAAAGCCGGATAGTTCTGACTGAGCTGATTTTCTCTACATCAACAAGCCCGTAAGTCGTGAATTGAGATGTCAGTCCCTGAATATAGGGCATCATGTGATGGTTGAACTCAACCTCCCATTGCCCCCTTCCACGACGTAAACCGGAAAGTGCTAACCAGGGCATTTTTACCTCTTCATATTTACCGCCCTTGGGGAAAAAGGTCACACTGCTCTCAGATAAGGCCTGAATTCCTTTCTTCAAATCCCGGCTGGCGGTCTCCACACTGACGTTGAAGTGAGCCTGATAATCAGACACCAAGATAGTAAAGTTGGTCTCGGCTATCTGTTCTTCGTCTTTTTTTGCATAACATTCAACAAGGCATAGCCACAGCGCCCGCTTTGCCTGAAGCGGCAAATAGTATGCCGCCTCAGTCAATTCGTTCGACTGACTGATTTTCAAAGCCTTTACACTTTTTCTTATCTGTGCCGCCGCCATATTAAGGTCGCCAATTTTCATTGTGGGGAATTTCAAGTTACCCACAGTGTACATGCCTGAATCATATTGACAAGGATCTGTTAAAGAAAACTGTGTACAACTCATATCAAACTTGAGCTGTTTCCCATAGCAACTTGATGCCTTTCCCATAGGATCTTGATGTGATCCCCATAGGATCTTGTGGTGTCTCCCATGACTACTTGATGTCTTCCCCATAGTTCCCCCTCCTGAACCCAGATATGGCGCGGGTTCCAGCCTCCTAAAAAGAAGAAAAAGAAATTAAAAAGGATGAAAATGTTATTAAAAAGAATCCGGTGGATAAGTGGGTAACTGCAAGATGAAAGCATGGCGATCTTTGCAGATCCGTGCACTATGCTGGAAGTAGTCTGGAAATTGCCTGTGAATAATTAAGTGTCAATAATTCCACGATTCTGAGAAACCAGGACTTCACGTTGAAGTTACTCACAAGCCGTGGAACTGCCATTGCAGAAGTATACCCCTTTTACTCTTCTCACTGAAAAGGGCAAAAGGGGGACCTAAAAATCCACAAAAAATCACATAATCTGGGGCAGTTCCACCATAAAGTCTGCCGCACCACTTATACCGGACTGATTCGGAAAAACGGGTATCAGAATTCCCTCGCCGGTACCAAAGTTGAGGATGAACTCTTTTGACTCGCCGGGATCAACGCTGACTCCATTCACTGACACACCAAATTTGGCATCACGACGGACAGATAGCACAGCATTCTGATCGCCGGTCAGCAGCGCCCCGTCTTTCTTCCGGATGCTGTTTGACTGGATGTAGGCTAGCGGTTTGTCATCAGAAGTTTTAAGGGCCTGCCCGACCGCCAGGGTTTTGAGGGTATTAAACTCAATCATGTTGTCCGGCACATAGCGGAAATGGCTGGTTTTTGTTGTCGAGTTTCCTGCTTCATCAATGGCTGTGACGATCAGGTTGTAGGCGTCAGTATCATCGCTCGACGGGAACACCCTTGGATACTGAAGAGCAAAGCTGTTGGCTCCGGTCTGATACCAGCCAACATTCACCTTATCTGACGTCGGCCCACCATCTAGCGTAATGCTGACTACCGATGGTTTAGTCAGATCGTCGGTGACCTGAATGACCAGATTTTCCAGCCCCTTCACCAGCTGCCCTTCAGCTGGCTTGCCTTTAAAGTCAATCGAGACGACAGGTGCTATGGTGTCGTGCAGAATGCCTCCGGGCAGGGTTGCCGTAGATACGTTGCCATAGCTATCTTTCACCGTTGCGGTGGCAGTGTAGCGGCCTGATGGCAATGCGGCATAATTAAAAGTGAGGCTCTTCTGCTGATAGTTGATGACACTGGTTGTCGCCGGTTTGAGCGCGGTGTCTTTCCCGGCAACATCTTTCAGAGTCAGGGAAAAATCTTCGGTCATTTTAACGAGATGGCTTACTCATCCGGGTAGCTAACGGCCCCGGATTTTGTTGCATTCCTGATGTGAACCTGAGCTGAAAAACAGTTATCCACATTTTCGGGGGATAACTGTGTGATTAACCATGTAGATCTTTTGCTGAGTGTTATTTAAAGCGTTACGGTATGCAGGCCCGCCTAAATCCCGCCCTTTCGGGCGGCATACTTTACTACTGGCTCGCCAATTCAGGGATCTCTATGATGAACTCAGACGTCCCGGTTTTCCCGGACTCCGTCGGGTAGATTGGAAACGTCCGGGGATCACCCAGGCCCAGATCCAGCACGAGGTTTTTACTCTCCCCAGGCGCTGCCGCCGTTCCGTTAAGGTTTATCCCGTACTGTGCATCACGCCTGACGGTCAGGATCGCATTCTGGACCCCGGTTGCCAGCTGGCCATCTTTACGCCGAAGCATTCCGGTACTGAGGACGGCAAGCGGCACATCTGTTGTGGTCTTGAGGCTCGCATTGACGGCAAGTGTGCGCAGGTTATCCAGACGAACCAGGTTATTCGGCAGGTAGCCAAATTCTGACTCGTAATCCTTCGTGTTGTTCATCTCATCGGTGGCAGTCACCGTGAGCCGGTAGGTCTCACCTTCATTGAGTGACGGGAAGATGCGCGGGTAATTCAGGGAATACACATTGTTGCCAAGGCTCGCCCAGGACAGTTCGACAAAGTCGCTGGTGGGACCCCCACGCATCACGATTCGGCTGATTTTCGGCGTGGTCAGCGTATCACTGAGGCTGATCCGAAGGTTCTCCAGGCCCATGACGGTGACGTTCTTATCGACCTGTTTCCCCTCATAGCTGACGTTTACCACAGGAGGCGTTCGGTCCACGATAAAAGTCCTGAATGGCAGTGAACTTGCGTTGGCGTAGGTATCTACGGCGTTAATGATGAGGTTATAACTTCCTTCCGGGATGGATTTCATGTCGAACTGGAAGGTGTTGTTTCCCGTGGAGACATTTCGGGATGTCTGAGTACCAGTGAGTATCTCTTTGTCAGCCTGGTTTTTGTCGCTGAGCCAGACTTTTTTAGCTTTAACCCGGTCGAAATAGCTCCCATCGCCTGGAATGTTGACATAGGCGTTCAGCAAATTGGTTTTTTCGTCGTAATTGTAGCCCGTGACCGAGGTTTTCAGTGCATGCCAGCTGATATTTTCCCACATAGGGGTATTAAATGTAGCCTCCTGACTGGCTTTGATGTTAAACCCGTCGTGCATATATCCGGTCGTATTTTGTGCCAGAGTCCGAGAGAGGCTTACTGTGCAGGATGTGGATCCTGCCGGGATATTGCAGTTGGTAACGTTGGTTATGTATTGGTCGTACGGGCGAGCCTCAACGGTAAAGCGAATAGCCTTGAAGGTCAGGGGCAGGTCTGCGGCCGTAAACAGGCTCCAGTTCACACTGTCAATCCAGGTTCCGTCTGCCTTTTGACGCTCGATTTTTTTCCCCGCCCAGACTGGGGATTTCAATGATGCCGGGTCCCATGTGAGTTCTCTCCCGACATAGGTTAAATCTCCTCCTCCCCATTGATAGGTGTTGTTCGGGCGGAAATAGTTACCGTCTATCACTCCCTGGGGTAATTTTGCTTCGAGATAAATATAGGTGCTGTCACTGGCTATAATGCTGTTTCCGCCGTAGGTATTCGTGACGTCTATCCCCCCGTTTCGGTAAGCCTTCCAGTTCGTCCTGGGAATACGTAGCACCACGCGGTAAGGGTTTTCCAGCACAGATAGACCGGCTTTGTACGGAACATATCCACTTGAGATGCCGGGCACGTTACTGGTCGGCGACCGGGAGTCATGAACTGCAAATGCGGTGACCTCACCCAGCTGATCGTCATATTTAAACGACTGCGGCGGGACCGTGCGGATGTTTCCGGCTTTGTCGGAAATGAAGACATTAAAAGTAAAGGTCTCATCCAAATCGCTGGTGGGCATCGTTTTCGCTGAGGCCATGTCATTAGCCCAGGTGTAGAAGGCCCGATCTTTGGCCGGATCGTAATTCATGGACTGGTCTGAAATCGCGCTCCCATCGGCGCGTCTGATCACCAGTCTCACGTTGTCAATGTCATTAGCATCGGTGACACCGTCGAGGAAAATATCAAACTGGCCAGCACCGGCACGGCCAAGTTCCCAGAGGGGACCGCTCAGCACCATGCCATATCCTGCGTCCTGACGTGGGTAAAAGGAGGTGTATGCGGGCCGGGTGACATCCAGCATCAGTTTATAGGTGGCGGAACTGACCACGGCCTGATGGATGTCCAGGGTTTCGTCTACGATAGTATAGCTGCCTTCACCCAGCGCTGGCAGGGCCATGTTTTTGCCATAATACTCGCTCCCGTCCGCCGCAGTAACACGGTCGGCCACGCCGACAAGCGATGTCATAGCGGAATGCATCACTTTCTGATCACTGTCGCGGATGACTTTTATCCGCTCATAGCGGTCCAGACCGGAGATCAGGTTAAGCGTCATGGTGCTGGTGGGATTGAGATAGGTCAGTGCAGTGGGCTTCACGCTGCGGTCAGTCGAATTGGTGTCTTTGAAAGAAAAACTAAAGACCTGAGCATTGACCGAACAGGATGAGACAAGTGCCATGACCAGCATGCAGCTCAATGTCGTTTTACGCATGGTTTACTCCCGGGATAAAAGTCAGCCTATTGTACCGGGATCGTGTAAGTTGCCTTTCCAGTTACGACATTAATTTCAATGCCCAACAGCGGCATTAGTGCCATTTCGAAAAGTTACTTTTGGTGGAGGGGGGGGCAGTTGATTAGGGGGAAATGAAGTCTGAAAGCGCGTCGGTGACGAGTGACGCGCTCCCTGGGATCAGAGGTCATCCAGCTGGTGATTACTGTCAGGATCGTGGCGTTGCGCCGATTCCCCTCTTAACTGTACATGCTGCACCTTATAACGGGTGGGGCGGTTGCGTTCAAAAGCGTCCATGGTAAAGGGAACGTCTTCGTCTACGTCACCCTGCTCCCGTTCATTTCGACTGCGGTTATCTTCTTTCGTCATTGTGCCTCCGGTGGTTAATGGCGCTCAACATAGAGAACGCGGACTGAAATAGCGGTATCGGCAAACTGTTTATGAAACACATCCCCCCATTGCATAAAGAACGCGTCAGCGGGCAATAGATCCTGTTTTTCCAGGGAGAGCGGCAGCACCGCCGCCAGACGTCCCCCGGGCGCAAGATGTGATGCCGCAGCCGCCAGATGGAGCTGCGCCCGCCGGTCGGAAAAAGGCGGGTTGAGCGCCACACAGCTGAATTTTCGTGAAGCATTCTTCTGAGACCAGGCCAGAAAATCGCCTTCAGTCACGTCCTGATACCCACGGGCGCGAAGGATTTCACAATTCAGGGCATCGAGCTCCACGCAGGTGATGTCCACCGTCGGTGAGATTGCCTGAAGTAAGCCTCCCTGCCCTGCGCTGGGTTCAAGCAATGTATCACCCTCGCCGGGACCCAGAAGCGAGTCAACGTACTCGCTGAGAGTGCTTGAGGAGGGATAAAACTGGTGAGAGACCACATCAGGCACATCACCCATGCGGGCAACATGCCGCAGCGGCTCACTCGGGTCAAAATCAAATTCGGCGGTGTGCCGGTCGAGCTTCGCCCCCATAAAACGGAGGACGTCGGCAATGGTGTTCTTACCCGCGTTCTCCGCCAGCAACGAAGAGGACAGCCAGATTGACCAGGCGGGCTTACCCTCGCGAGCGGTCTTATTTGCCGTCAGATCACCAATGAGCATCCGGGAATGGAAATCGATACACTTCTTCAGCACGGGAAAAGCTTTGACCGTCTTGCGGGCATGGGCTGAGCGGTCCGCCGGGAGAGCCAGCGGAATATACGCGGCCAGAATGTTGTTGAGTTTCCCGGCAATGTCCGGATGGACCTCAATATGAAGTGATCCATTTTTAAACAGGCGGAAACGCAGGCTGTTGCCGTCGAATGCGGACCACTGGCCGAACCCCACATGCTCCAGAGCCTCTTCGACCCTTTTTGTGGTGTCATGTACCGGCATCAGCTTTTCACCCCGAAAGAAGGCACACACCACGCGTAGCTCGGAAAGCGCCTCCAGACCGGACTCCCTGACTTCAGTGATGAACTTGCCGGAGGGATACCGCTCCCGGGAGCAGGCTCCGGTGGTAATCATACGTGTTGAAAAGCCGAACGCTTTGTTGGTTTTATGGTGGACACTGAGCGATTTGAAGACGCCGTAAACCCGCTCATGCATGAACTGGTTGCGATCATTGAGCAGGCTGACAACGGTACTGGTCACGGCGTCCAGAGTGAATTCCGGGATAACCTGCGGTGGATTAAAATAACGATCTGCGGTGAACTGCTTATCCCAGGCTTTTTTCTTTTCCGCGTCCATAACCGATAGCACATCTGTCAGGGCCATGACGCGCTTCCAGTAGTCTGAGCGAAGCGCGTTTTCAGCATAGAGCGCATCTTTATCAGTGATTTGGTGGTTATAACCCGACAGGTAGCTGTAAAAGGTGCGGGTACTTCCCTTCGAAAACAGGTCCGCAAGGCTGCGGAGTGCTATGAGGTCATCATTGTACTCCCCGACCAGGCTCGCAATGATGTTGAGCTCTTCCCGCATTTCAGGGAAGGTGTCCTGTGTATAAAGTGCTGCATGAGCGCGTGGCTCTGCGGCGTGAGGGTTGGTGGTAAGCGCCAGTGTGTTCATGATGCTGCCTGTTCAGTGAAGGTATATCGCCAGGTTAGCAAATCGACGAAAAAACCTAATAATCCCCAGCGCCAAAAAAAAAGCCCCACGAAGGGGGCTAACAAACAGCATGGGGATTGGATTTAACGAAGTCAGAACAAACAACAAACCTTGCTACAGGTTGGGGTTTTCATTTACTCGGATTTGGGGCCGCTATCTTACTCTTCTGCCGGAGATCCATTATTGGGATCTGTTCCGCCATTTAATTTAGCCTGACGTTTTTCTGCACGACGAAGCGCTTTGTTTTCAGACGCGGTGATTTCACTGGCAAGCGACTTGAGCAGCTCAATAGTACTTCGGTTCAATGTCACTGGGATTTCCACATCTGCACTGGAATCCGTGACCTCCGGCAACTCGATGGCGTTAAGTTTCTGCAACAGCTGTTCGTTAATAACTTTAACCCCTTCCACCACGCGGGTTGCCAGCACAGGTGGAATGCGTGGTGCCTTGAAGTCGGACGGGCGAAGGCGTACTTGACCCTGAGGCGTTTTACGGACAATCACCCCTTTGGACGAAGCCTCTTCAAGATCGGCGATTAACTTCTCAATACGTGAAATCGCCTCCGTTTCACCAAACTGATCCAACAGGTCAAGCACTGCGACGTAGGAGATTGCATCGGCATGAATAAGCGTCTTCAGATACACAGGGATGGATGCCAGCCGAATCAGAGCACTGATAGCCGTAGCGCTTTTGCCTTCTCGCTGGGCGATACGCTCCAGGGACCAGCCACCGATTTCTTGTAAACGACGGTAAGATACACCGAGTGCCACAGGAGAGAGTGCCATCCCACGGTTGCCGTCGATAGTGGCCAGTTCGCAGCCGACTTCATCTTCTTTGATTTCGGTGGCACGGATACTGATGTCGTGACCTTCCGCCAGGGCAGTTTGTGCAGCTATTAACCGGCAGTGGCCCTGACGGACGAAAGGAACGCCATCAATGAAACGAATGCGGATCGGGTCTACATAGTCACCACGAATGAAAGCCGCTTTGATGTTAGCGATGTGCTCAGCCACTTCCGGCAGCTTGTAAAAGTCGGCACCCATGCCCATTTCGCGGGAGTTGAAACCGGGAGTGACCTGAATGACGCCGGGATGCAGAGCGTAGGTTTTCAGCTCAGAAACCTCTGCACACAGATCAATGTTCATATCACGAAATTGCTTAATGCCAGAGATAACACGCCCTGTCCCGGTCATGTTCTGACACGCAATTGTCGGCATCGGGGAGGGGGTAGATTTAGCAGTCTTAAGCTCAGTCATAATCTCACTCATAGTAACTCCGGTAATCATTCTGGGGGGCTTGATGAGGGAAATGCTATCTAAAAAATTCGGTAAGCAAGGTTGGGTAAAAGGCACTTTTTCGGTTTATGACGTTTTGGTGGGAAAAAAGTTACTTTATGATGAATTCAAAAGCATGAAAAAAATGTGTTAAATCAACATGGTGAGGAATTTAATGTAAGAATTGTAAATTTCTAAAAAATAGCAAAAAAAATCAAAAATAACTTTTATGAGCCAGCAGCAGCCGAATTTGTCCTCGTAAACTGTTAGCTATCTTAGTGGTTTCGCTATGATTGACTGACTGACTGACTGACTGACTGACTGACTGACTGACTGACTGACTGACTGACTGACTGACTGACTGACTGACTCTTTGACTCTTCCAGAATACGGAGCGAATGTGAACCAGAATCTACATCAGCCAATGCTAAAGTGGGCCGGAGGCAAGACAAAGCTTATGCCCTTCATTCGCTCCCACTTCCAGAGAGATGAGCAACGCCGATGGGTTGAACCCTTCATTGGTGCCGGATCGGTGTTTCTCAACATGTTTGCGACAGAGGCGCTCCTGGCAGACAGTAACCCCGATCTGATTAATTTTTATCGCTGCATCAGGGAAAACAAAGCGGAATTTCGTCATCAGGTTAATCAACTGGCAGAATGCACCTTCTCGAAACCGGATTACTATGCATTGCGTACAGAGTTCAATAACACGTCCGACAGCCTGCGGCGGGCCGTGCTTTTCTATGCCCTTAACCGGCTCGGATTCAACGGGCTTTGCCGTTATAACTTGGCCCGGGAATACTCAGTAACCTGGGGTCAGCGTAGTAGCTTCAAGCTGAGCTCCGCAAAACTTGATTATCTCTCATTCCGGCTGTCGGGAATTGAACTGAAACTGTCCGGGTTTGAAGAAACGCTGGCGGGAGCTGGTGGGCAGGACCAAATTTATTGCGACCCGCCCTATGACAAGATCACCAAAAGTAGCTTTGTGTCGTATGACGGAACGCCCTTTGACAAAGCGGCACATACCCGCCTGGCAGACCTTCTGGTGAGTGCCGCTATCAAAGGAGCCCGGGTCGCTGTCTCGAACAGCGATACGCCATTTACCAGAGCGCTGTATGAAGAGCGGGGGTTTGCTATCCATTCAAGGAGTGTTTATCGGTCAATTGGCTCGTCAACAGGTAGCCGCCAGGCCGCAGACGAAATTCTCGCCGTGCTCGAATAGACCGTTGGTGCCGCAGCAGCATCGTTCACAATATACGTCAGGCAGCTGCGGACGATATCTCTTCAATTGTGAGTGCGTCGTTAAGTGCCCGTTGCGCATAAGGGATAATCTCCAGCTCCTCAATGATGCGTGACTCCCCTCGCCCGTCGCTGACAAACTGGATTAGCCCCATCTCAGCCAGACAGATGAGATTAGGCATAATTCTGACTCGCTCCCTGCCAGGGCCTAAGCATTTCGTCAGCTCACATACCCGAAACGCAGTGCGATTGGCTTTTCGCAAGTAATCATAAAGCGGATAGAGGATGGCCCTGCGCTTTAAAAGATGCTCTGTGAGGTTTGTCTGGATGAGATCGCCGGTAATATCAATCATCGTCAGAAGCCGAAGGGGAAAAGTCAGGGTGTACGTATCAGAAGCCTGAGAATACGAGAATGCCAACAGAAAACTGAACGTGTAACGCTTTCTGTAATAAGGGGCATATTCAGCGAGCGTTGTTGAAAGGCAAATCAGCAACTCCTCAATGTTACCGTGGGTGATTAAACCCATGCGTTCACTGTTTCGCATCGAACTGTAATCTGAAAATACCAGTCGGGAACGGCTAAGCCAGTCATTGGCCTTTATATTTACGGCAAAACTGACGTCATCATGAATAATGTGAGCATTGGCGAGAATCTGATTATGGACATGCATCAGTAACTGCAAGTATGGATATCGACATACTGGCTGTAGCTGGACGCCATTTAAGGACACCGAGGAAGACAAGTCACTGCCCACCGCGTCTGGCTGGAATAATCCAGCGTCTGACGGGATTACAATCTTTCGCTGAGCAGACTTACCAGAAGATCTAATTGATTTGGCAATAAATCCAAACGTGAGATCTTTATTCAAAACATCCTCCGATAATTTCTCATTCTCCACTTAGCACTGATATGCATATCCCGGCCGACAATTAAACCGTATTAAAAATCAAAGATTCCGATCTACAGGCGAGTGGGTGTTAAATAATAAATAGTCCGTTTTATTTAGATTATCAGTTAAAAAAGATATTTTTTATTGAATGGCAGACTAAAAAAAATGAAAAGTTTTATTGGGCGTGAAAAAAAACCGGTTAAGAATAGTGCGTAGCCTGGTCTACCGTGAGTGAGTCGGCACGACAGTGCCAGAATAACAGCCTGCTCCGTCAGGCTGTATTTGTATTCCGCGTCAGACGGGTTAGTGATGTAATGGCATAGGATGTAGAGTCGTAAGTGAAATAACGTCGAATTTTCCCTGATAGCGTGTAGCTCTCACCCAATTCAACGGCATCCTGGCTCTTGTGTGTGAATGCGAACCCACCAAGATTAGTCATTCCGGTAAAGGTAAAGAACTTAGAACCGCTTGATTTTGAATACTGAGCCCTGATTTCTGTAAACGCGATAATGACCTTAACTACATCTCCCGGTTTATAACGTCTGTTCACATGAATATCAGTAGAGGAAGCTAAGGGTGTTTCTGCCTCTGCCACAGGTTTCTTAACAACAACAGGGGTTTCAAAGCCCTGACCAAACGAGGAATTAAAGCTCTGCAATTGTCTTGTGGTAAGAAACAAGCCAGCGTCCAGTTGACGTTTCAAACCAGAAGCAAACTCTGATCCATCTTCATAAAGTAACTTTAGTGCCATAGCATTAGACTGCTTCCAGCGTTCAAGAGCAGGGCACTTCAAAAATGCAGGTAGATCCTCAAAAATGCTGGGGCTGTTGAATTTGAACAGTGGCTCCTTTTCAGGTGCGGCAGTACCTGAACCAAGGCAAATACTGCAATCTTTACTGGGCAAAAGCAGATCAACGCAAGTCGGGCACTCACGAACAATGTATGCAAAAGAACGTCCTTCTTCTTCGTAAACCTTAAGTGAAGACGGAATTAAAAAGTAATCGTGTGTGAAAAAAATCTCCGTCATTTTTCGAGCACCTTGAGTCGTTGATTAACTATGGACAGTGACTTTTGGATAGTGTCAACAAATTCGTTGTGGCCACCTTCACTGTTATCAAACCGGTGACCAGCATTGATAAGTTCAATATTTTTCTCAAGTGCTTCCTTGGTAATAAGGAGGGACTTGTATGTTTCAATCACTGAAAATTTACCCTTAGCCATTTTTCACCCCGTACTAACTTGAAGTAATCAGCATGTCTCGAATTTCGTTCAATTCGGAGACACTTGATTTAGGTATGACAATGACAGTTGACTCGTCACTTAAAATAGCCAGCAGCATTTTTAAATTACTCTCGCTTAAATTCAAATTAAGCTCATTTCCATCATCTGTGAGGAATCTCTGATCCACTCCAGAGAATAATTCTTTGTGCTGTTTGCTGATTTTAACTTGAGTTACATAATTAGTACCGTCAGTGTCAGAGGTAAGTGCAGTGGTCAGCGACAGAAATCCAGATTTAAGGCGTTCTGTTTTCTTCTGCGACAGTCGTTTAATGCCTAATGATGAACGCGTTACCGATTTCGCACCGTTCCTCTGAACCTGGTTTATACTCTTATCATCCCTGTCCTCTTTGCCATTGCTGGCATTCATTGCTGGTTCACTCGCACTTACAACTTCACTCTGAATTGTGGGGTTGACCGGCATTGTGGTTGGGGCTGGCTGAGCCGCAATATCAAGGTGCGATTTCAGATGCGCGAGTACTTTCGCATGGTCGTTTGAATACCTGAGCATAATTTCAATGGCCAGAGTTTTTTTAATTTCACCCATGCTGATAAGGCGTTGCAGTTCAACAGGCATATCAAGGATCTTGAGCATATTCCGTATCGCAGTCGTCGAACGCTGATAGCGCTGGGCCAGAGACTCGACGGATGAACCCATTTTTACTGCATGTGCTAATGCATGCGCCTGGCTGACCGGATTAAGTCCATTACTTCGGTTGCCATCAAGATTCTCAAGATATTCCTCGATCTCATTATCATAAGCGAGCAATACGACAGAAATACTCGGAATGACTGCACCCTCTGAGAGTGCCAGTTTAAGCGCGTGGGTTCTGCAATGCCCCTGACGGACGATATATTGGCCATCTTTTAGAACAACTTTAATCAGGTCAACGCGACGACCTTCCTTATAAGCCTGTTTAATAGATGTTATGGTCGATTTGACGGGCTCCAGTTCATAACAAAGGTTGCCAATAACCGCCTCGCGGGGGTTAAAGCCAATTTCAATGACAAGAGAAAGTGGAGCAATCTGTACGATTTTGTACTTGTTTTGGTCCATGATGGTCTCCTTTTTTTACCATCTTACAAGGTGTCCTCTCAAAACCTAATAACCCCGCCGCACCAAATCCAAAACATACCCTGCTTTCCATAAAGTTACTTTTTTAGCTCACCTGATTGGTCTGCTCTGAATGCGAGATGCTATGCAGGAAAAATGATGGGGTTTAGTGAAATCGTCCGGGTAATTAAAAAAGTATCATTCAATTGCAATAGACCCATCCCAAATCAACTTAGTGGAGTGAATATGGAACTGACGTTGAATCACGGTATGTATACCGAAAAAAAAGCAATTGAACGCTTCATTCAATCAAAGGCCGGAAAAGTTGTACTGTGCCTAATTATGAGCCTCTGCATTTGCTCGCTGTCTTATGCGGGCTCAGATGACGGTGCTCTGGGTGATGTCTGGTCATATATGAGTGAAAGTATGACTGGTGCGCCGGGTAAAATCATGGCTGCTGCAATGCTGTTCTCTGCTTTCTATTTTTCCATCATCAAGCCGAACCCGGGTATTGCTCTGGTTTCAGCATTCATGATGCTGGTAATGGCGAATGGCGAGAAGATCATCAGCACATTTATGGATGCAGGTATCGCCCTTTAAGCTCCCCTTCACTGCGATGAGGGGGGTGCCCCCCTCTTTGGAACAAAATGTCTGAGCAACAAAATATCCCAAAACACACTTACCGGTTCCCTTTCCGTGTAAATATGCCTTTGCTTATCCTTTTTTGGGATGCCAAAAAGCTGGGAGTGGCATTTCTTCTGCTAGCAATTGGAAATATTTTTGAGTGTTTTACTCTCGCGACATGCCTAGCTGCTTTTTACTGGATTGCTTATAACAAAGCCGCAGAGCTCGGTGTCAGAGGTGTTCTCAGGCATAAAATGTGGTGGCTTGGTTTTTTCCCAGGTAAATCAGTGTTCAATAGCCGGTATTTCACTGATCCGTTTATTAGAAATCTATATTCCTAAGGAGTCAGTTTTGGATATCTTGAAAAAAATGCAGACTGCTCTTGGGTCTAATAAAAAAGAAGATGAAATTAATAAAGAAGCGGAAACCTTATTTTCGGGCCGTTTCTTTGATACAAAAAAGAATTTCAGTCCAGAAGCCAAAAAATCAGGTGCTGGTATTGCTTATAGCGAACTGATTTCTCGGAGCAGCAGGATCGTCACAACAAATTTGGTTTGTGTAGGAATTATCGGTGTTTTAGTGATTAAAATCGTCTTTATGACAAATCCAGTCACGATAGTGACACCACCTAATATGACAGAAGAAGTGACTTTGGTTGGAAATAAAGCTTCTGAATCCTATAAAACTCAGTGGGCAATGTTCTACAGCACCATGCTTGGGAATATAAACCCTAAGAATATACAGTTCGTAATGAACTACATTCTCGATTCGTTATCGCCGGAACTCCAAGCCAAAACTGGTGAGGCTCTGGAAAGCCAAATCAGTATTATGCAAGCTCGTGGCGTGGATCAGACTTTCCGTGCAAACGATATCTACTTTGATCCAAAAAACGATATGGTCTATGTCTGGGGAACAAAAACTACAACGCTTTTAAATGTGCCAGACAAATCAGAATCATCAAAATGGACGTTTGAATGGGTGATCGGTATGAAAAACGGTCGTCCACGCATTGCTCACGTAAACCAATACGCTGGTACGCCAAACATCAAAAAAATCACTGTTAATGGCAAAGAGCAATTGGCAACACTGGATAACCCGCCACCGTCGACAGGTAAATAGTCATGATATTAACCAACACTTCGAGATTTAGTACTTTGGGCCTGGCTATTTTGCTGGCAATGTCCCATGCGGTTAACGCAGAGGAATATAAGCTGCCTGCGACTATCAATAATCCGGTTGTAATGCCCGTTGGCGCTGACTCATTCAAAAATGCAATGACTGAATCAATCGCACCGAAAATTCAGGACGCAGTGCAACCGAAGCCGACAACTGACTTGCCAACGGTCACTCTCTCTAAAGAAAGCAGCAGCTCCCCGGCTGTCACTGCGATCACCAGTGCCCTGGAGAAGAATCCTACCCTCCCTGGCTATACGGCACAGCAGCAATCTGGCCAATTAGATGCCTATGGCCGTGCCGTTAAAGGAGATGTCCAGCAAAATGCACAGGGGACCGGTGGAGGTTCAAAAGCGGATGAGCTGTATATGGAAGCCCGAAATCGATACAAGGAAGTACAGCGCGTAAATGTGCCACCAGGAGGTAATATTGTTTTACCCGTATCCCGTGGTTTGCAGAACAGGATTTCAACTTCTTTTAAAAATGCTTCAGTCAGTACATCGACGTCAGAAAAGGATGCCAATATCTTTGTGAACGGAGGAGATGTTTTCATCTCCACCAATACCGACAAACCCATTGGCATCATGTTGTCTGAAGATTCTGTACCTGAATCAACTTACAACCTGACATTGGTACCGCTTGATGTGCCGGGGGCAATGATATCTGTAACAACTTCGCTGAGTCCGAATATGAAGGAGAAGCGAGAAACCTCTCTGGACCAACAGCAATACGCTGAAATGCTTGAAAAATCCCAGCAAGAAGATATGCAGCAAAGTGATCCAAAACAAGACGATCATAAGCAGAGAATCATCGATATCCTCACACCGGTAGCGCTCGGTGAAGTACCGTCAGGTTTCAGTCTTCAGGAAGAAAGACTATCCAGAATTCCCGTGAAAGAGCAATCACCATGCAATTTCAACATGTACGCAAAACTTGGCCAGCGCCTGGTGGGTGCCCGTGAACTGATTGACGTCATTTTGGTAAAAAATGATCAGCCCTACAGTCAGGTCGTACCGGACCAGCAATGTGTGACTGAGGGTGTTATTGCGAGTGCCATATTTGACAAGGCATTTTTGCAGCCGGGAGAAGAAACTGAGCTCTATATTGTTCGGGATAAGCTATTTAAAGAGCGTGAATCTCGGGTGACTACGCGGCCAAGCTTAATTAAGAGATAAGGATGAATAAAGTAGCTTTTTTAAAGCTCCTTCTTTTTCTCTCCTTTGGTGTAGCAGTTTTTGGTTTCACGCGACTTTATTACATAACGACTTATGTACCAAAAGCCTCTGTGACAATCATTCCAACGGAGTACTGGCAAGAAGATGTAGCAAATTCAACAAATGGAAAACCTATTTTCGTGTTAAATGACCCGACACTGGAAAATAAGTTTGTTGGAAGTCCTGCATCCAATAACAGTACTGACGATGGTGCTCTGAACAGGAAAACCCGAATCAGGGAAGAGAATGAGCTAAATGGAACTGGTCACCATACCGGAAATTCGGTCATGAATTCAAATGAAAGCCATGATGCGCATGATACTTGGGTTCACGCCGGGACACCTTATGTAGTTCCGCAAATGTCTCAAGCGGAACGCAGTATTAAAATAAAACGATTATTGCCACCTCAAAGCGGAGCGGGATATGAAACTAAATAAGGCCTGGGAAAATAAATCATTCCGGTACTGCACTATGGGTGTGGTAATCGTGGCGCTGATTTATATCATCAGCCAGTCAATATTCAGTACACCCGAAAAGAAAAAAAGTAAAACACAGAAAAAAGATTTGGTCACTAATATGCTTATCGATGATACGCAAGCCGATAAGCTGAGCAGTGACGAGAGCAAAAAGGTCTATGACGAAATGATTAAGCAAAACCGTATAGACCAAAACGAAGCCAAAAATGACCGGGAAAAAGCTGAAAAGGCTCAGCAGGAAACAAAAACTCAGATGGCTGCGTTGCAGTCTCAATTGCAGCAAGTAACGCAACAACTGAGTGATATGCAGAATAACAGGGGCAACAATAATCGCAGCCTTGATTCAAGAGATCCACGCGGGTCTCAACAGCTGGTTAATGAGCAGGCCCCTGCCCCGTATCAGTTGAACAATAACTCACCAGTCAACAACCGGTTTTCAGGTAACGGCGTAATAGAGCCTACACGCAATAACCCAATGCGCACCATCACACAGCGGTCAATCAAGACCAGCGGTAATGACGGGGTCATCCAGGTTACGCCTGTTTCAGAGAGCAGAATTCGGGAAGGTAAGATCGATGGTAGCACCTCTAACGCTTCAAAAAGAAGTAATGGAGCCGATGGCACCACCCCGATTGACAGTAAGGCCCGACATGCTGCCAGAAAGGATGAACAGTTCTTACCGGCAACGTCAATTATTACGGGTGTGTTAATCAACGGACTGGAAGCTCCAACGAGCCTATCTTCTAAGGCTGAGCCGATGCCTGTGACTATGCGCATCAAGAAAGACATTATTATGCCTAATAACTTCACGATGGATTTGAGGGACTGCAATCTTATGGGGTCCGCTGTTGGCGATCTTGCTTCGCAACGGGCTTATATTCGGGCTACTTCCATTTCTTGTGTGAACTCTAAAGGCAAAGCCTTTGATGTAAAACTGGAAGCATATGCAGTCAGCGAAAATGATGGCAAAAACGGTATTCGCGGCACTCTTATCAGCCGAAACGGCAATGCAATTGCCGGGTCGGCATTTGCAGGCGGCTTATCGGCACTGGCAGGGAGTCTGAGCCCTAGCAAGGTCTCTTCCCTAAATATTGACCCTAATTCACAAGCTCAATACCAGACACCTAATTTTGGTGCGCTGGGTGCTCTTGCAGGCTCTGGGGCCGCAACTGGAGGGCTAAACCGCCTTGTTGACTACTATACCTCCCTGGCTGAACAGCAATGGCCAATCGTGGAAGTGAGCCCTGGCCGTGCCATTACGTTCATCGTGCAAACTGGTGCAACGATCCCAACGAACTTAGTCAGCCGCTGAGGTGACCTATGAACGAAGAACAGAAAGATAACTTGCCAGAAATCAAAGCCACCGAAAGCGATGTCAGAATTGGCAGTATAAAAATCCCGAAAAAAGTAGCTTTTGAAGTCGATATTGAAAAGGCACTTCGCTGGATTATCGCAATCGGGGTCCTGATAACGGTATGTATTTATGGCTATAAAGGGATAAAGAGCATCGACTTTTCTTCGGCTTTTGAAACCTCAACCAAAATTGCCGTGCTTGATATGCCCGGGTTAAAAAAGGAATTTTATAAAAACAACCGACTATCAGAGGATAATGAAAATCCAAGTGCCGGATTCGAGAAATATTTCTCGAAGTTAATGCGGTTTTATCGCAATGAAGGCTATTTGGTAATTGACTATTCCCTGACCTATTCAATTCCTAACAAGGTAAAAATCGTTACTTATATCGACAACGAAACGCTTTCTCAAAGCGTAACATCATCTGATATAGACTCCCACGACGAAACCGAGGCGGCACATTGAAAAAGTTACTTTTACCTATGGCGATATTGTCGATATTGCTTTCCCCTCTGGGAGTGCAGGCGACTAAGGGGGTTTTTAATGACAATGATGCTTCAGCCCTTATGTCCAAGGCTAAAGAAGGCGGCGTTTCTTCAGATTTGGCTAATATGCTGTCAAAGATGAAAAATTATAAGCCTCGTGATGCCATCTACATCCCAACAGGTGGCCTGTATTTCTTTGAAGACGAACGCTCTCAACTAATGGCAGTTACTACAGACGGTCGCTATTCTATTACAGGAGGGAGTCTCGTTGATATTGTTAAAAGAAAACCAGTTTTATCAGTAGATGAAATAAGGAAAAGCTATTTCATTAAACTCAGTGACGCGCCTTTTCAACTGGACACAGCATCTGTTATTCCGCTCGGGAATCCAAAGTTAGCCCGTCAAGCCGCGCTTTTTATTACCCTCGATTGCGACGGTTGTCAGGAACTGGTTAAGCATTTCTACGAAAATCGGGAAAAATACAGAGTTGATATTGTTCTGGTCCCCTCGCCAGAAGTAAAGGACGACTTGCGCCAGCTTTGGTGCAGTAAGGAAAAAGGTAAAATAAACAATCTTGATATTTTGCGCTGGATCATGGGCGAGAGGTCCGAAGTAAATAAGCGTTTGATACCTCTAAAAGAGGCAGCACAGTGCGAGGCTCAGCCATTAGTCGCATCGTTAATGTTGGCTGGCATATACAAATTGCAGGGCGTGCCATCAGTAGTTCGTGAAGATGGCCTGGCGGGTAACGGTGTGCCAAAGGATTTTGACGCCTGGCTAAAACAGTCCATCACTCCCCTTTTAAAAAACCCATTTGAGACAAAATAAGGCCACGGTATGAACTTTAAAAAATCTATTTTTGCTCTTCTTGTCGTTGGTTCTTCCACTTATCTGACCGGTTGTATTGGCAATTCTGAATCGGAATGCCCAGGAATCGAAAAGGGCGTCATCTGTAAGGGACCTCGTGAAGTCATGGAACTGACAAACAATCGGGATGATCTCTTCAGCTCGGGGGATGAAGCCGATATGGGAAAGGAGGGGGGCAATGCCAATGACACTAAATACCCTACACAAATAACACCGCCGGGAGGGGTTAAATACCCCAAATCACCGGTACTACTGAACCAGCCCGTTACATATTCCAAAACTACACTGACTCCTGCTGGCCAGGTGCCGGTGATGTACGACCAAAATCTGAAAAATGGTGCTCCAACTACAACGATTTCGCCGCGCCCTATTACCGGTACGTCAGTATCCGCTCGTGTACAAAATGGTTCGTCATATGTAACTACAACGCCATCAGTTAACCCGTTCAACCATCCGGCTGCTGAAGTTGTCGATAAAACGGTGCGCCCTTATCAGCAAGCTCCAGTTCCTCGATACATTGCCCCTAATTCAGACATTGCGCCCGCAAGAGATCTTTATTCCAAATACAATGGCCAGCCAGTAAACCCGTCTTTGAGTTCGGGTCAGATACAGCAATACAGAAGCCAGGGTTATAAGCAGGCTGTAGTCGCACCTGAGCCACTCGCTGTGCTCCAGCAGGGGAAAGTCATGCGCATCACGTTTGCGCCTTACACTGATGACAATGACGCGCTTAATTTACCTGGATTTGTTTACGTAAATGTTAAACCTCAGACCTGGATCGCTGGAAAGAATTCAACAGCCAACCCAGCTCGAATTGTACCGCTTGAAGTCCAGGATGCAGCCAGGGAGAACATGCAACAGCAGCAGAGAGCAACACAAGCTGTCTCCCCTAATGGCGTCGTAAGACAACTCTGAGGTCAAATATGGAAGCAATAAAGAAATATAATGATGGTTTGGCTCGCCACCAACTTGGAGCTTATGTCCCTGTATTTGACCAACTCATAGATACTCCGTACTTTCTGATCGATGGCAATCGACTGGGATTTATGTTTATTTTTAACCCATCGCCGGGTGTATTCGATAATCAGCAGGACGTATTGGCTGAATTATTCAAAATGGAATTCCCCGTTGACACCGTTTGCCAGGTATCTCTGACCGCCCTACCCGACCTGACCCTGCAATTAAGTGCCTGGTCTTCCGTCCGTGGAGGACGAATGACAGGCGATGATAAAGAGAAAACAGATCTCCTTAACGCATATCAACTGGACTATTTTGAGAGAAGCATGCATAAACCTCTCAAACCGGGCCACGACTCGCTTTCGCTGCGGGATTTTCAAGTCTGGATGTCCTTCTCAATTCCATTAAACGGCGCATTGCCGACGGAGTCTGAACAACGAAAAATAGACTCCCTTTATTCCGACATCAAAAGCAAATTATTGACAATGGGCATGCCTGCTTTTAGCGCAAATGCCGAAAGCTGGCTTTATTGCATCGATAAGCTGATTAATCCGGGGCAGAGCTCCCGCTGGTCCGAGGGGTCTGTTGACGTCAACACATTCCGGCGGCTCAACGAACAGTTAAACGTGCCGGGTCGCCAGTATAAAGTGACTGAAGGCAACTTTTCCTCAACGACACTGAGCAACGATAAAACAGAACATCGCTATTTTAAGCAACTCTCTGTGGTTAAATTTCCGGAATACGTCAACTTCGGCTGCATGTATGAGCTGGTTGTAAACTGGCTGCATGGTCGGAAAACAGTCTTCAGCCCCTTCATGATAACCCAAACTGTTTTATTCGCTGATCCATTGAAATTGAAGAAAGAAAATGTGCGTTATAAAGCGGTCACTAACAAGCAGGCAAGCATCCCTTCAGTAGTTACCTTCTGTCCACGTTTAAAAGACATGGACAATGATTACATGGCCGTGACGCGTGAGCTTGAAGACGGGGCAAGACTACTTCATAACTACCTGACGTTTACTGTAATGGGAAATAGTGAGGAAGAAGCCAGTGAAGCTGCTGACCAGATGCGTTCATTTTATCTGGAAAGTCGGGTGAACGTAGCTGACGATTCTTACATAGTGTTCCCATCATTAATGTCATGTTTGCCAATGTGTAATGACCCCAAAACAATACACGAACTTGACCGCTTTGATGTCGTAAGTAATCTGGGTGCAGCGCATATGTCACCCATTTTCGGGCCCTGGAAAGGCAACACTGACCGACCTGTATTGTCTCTCGTTTCGCGTGAAGGGCAAATGATAGGGTTGGATATTTTCAAAACATCAGCCAGCTACAATATGGTCATCGGTGCAACGTCAGGCGCAGGTAAATCGTTCTGGACGGCCTATCTGATAAACAATTATCTTGGGGCCGGTCCACGGGCAAATAACCTTGTTCATTTCAGGCAGGCCTATGAGCATCTTCGAAACAATGACTATGACTCGACTGACCCGGATGGGGCCCAGGTGTTTGTGGTTGATGTCGGTCGTTCTTACCAGGGTATTGCCGAACAATACGGTAACAGTCAGTTTATCGATTTTGGCAAAAGTCCGGACTTTACACTCAATCCATTCGCATTCCTCACGGATGTAGTGCAGGACGAGCGAGCCTTTGCGAATGCGCCTGAATATGATGGCGAACAAACCTCACAAGACGCAGAGAAAGACAAAGTCTCACAAACGATCATGGTTCTGAACCAGCTTAAAATCATGGCGTCAGAGACCGGGCAAATTGATGATTTCCAGCAGTCGGTAATGCTCCAGTTCATTGCCGAAGAGTACAACGAATCAAGAAAATTGGGTAAAACCGGTTCGATAACTGGATTTGCTGATCGTTGTTCCAAACACGAAGACAAGCGTATCCGGGATTTGGGCAATCAGTTAAGAGCGTGGTGTGATGGCGGAATTTATGGCAACCGATTCACAGATACGCTTCCGCCCATTAACTTTGACAGCAGATTCGTCGTTCTTGAGCTTGAAGAGTTAAAGGGAACACCTCACCTCCAAACAGTTGTATTGATGTCTATCATTCAGGCTGCACAACATGCCATGTTTATTAAAAAAGATGGCCGACGCAGACTCTTCATACTTGATGAAGCCTGGGAGTACATACGCCCGGATGACTCAAATGGTGCGGGTAACAACGCAAACCAGTTCTTCTCTTCATTCCTGGAGGCCGCATGGCGTCGTTTCAGGAAAACGAACTGTGCCGGTATTTGTATTACTCAGTCGTTTGAGGACTATTTCTCTTCATCGGTGGGACGAGCGCTTACTGCAAACTCACCATGGAAAATTATTATGAAGCAGGAGAAAGAAAGTATTGAAGCGATGAAAGCGAAAAAATACTTTTCAACATCCGATGCTGAGTATGAGCGTATGAAAAATATCCGAACAGTTAAAGGGTCATTTTCAGAAATGCTTGTGCGGTTTGAAAACTACCAGGAAATTGCCCGTCTATATGTGGACCGCAAAATGGAACTCTGCTTTACAACGGATTCTACAGACAGGAAAAAGCTTTGGGATATTCAGGATGAATTCAATTGCAGTTATGGTGAAGCAATTGAGATCCTCTACAATCGGGAGACTTCTGCTGCCGCTGCGTAAAGGTAGCAGCAGTGTATTGCTAAACTAGTTAAACGGCCTTTAAAGGCCGTTTTTTATCCGGTTAACAGAGTCCTAAAGTAATTATCGCAAACACTAATTTCATTCTAGTTGCACTTAGATATCTATTTGTACACGTGTAAGAATCAGCATGGATGCCAATTGTAACCAAAGTGATTGCATGTTGGGGAATAAGTATTCTTGCGGAACGTGGCGACAATGATTGAATCCAAGACTTACTGGTAATGTAACCAAATTGTATGCATTAATGTACCTTGGTGGTGTTTTTGACGGAAGTACTAGTATTGATGAATAAGCCAATTTGTATACAAGATGACACCAAGTAAATTAATCTGGATTAAATGAGCTAAATATGGAATATGAAGAAAGAGATTAAAAAAAACCGTGCTATAAGCACAGTTTTTAAATTTCAGTTACTAATTGTTAATTAAAACAGACTTAATGAAATCCTCAATTTTCTTCATGCTATCAGCACTTATCCTATTAAATTCCATTTTAACTTTGCGGCCGCTCTTATTAGTGCTAATTCTTGCGTATTTATCCTTGTTTTCAAATTTAGCCAGATCATAAGTTGTCCAGGTGTTCTTTGAGTTTTTATCGTCCAAATTATTTACGGCTAGTTGAATCCTATCCATTACAAATCTTTGTGCATCATCAATATCGAGCTCATCTGCCTGACTTAATTCTGCTTTAACTTTGGATACAACGTCATCAAGAAAGAATTTGTTTTTCTCAATGTATTTTTGAAATTTAGATAATTTAGCATAATACGAATTTGGAATGGCCTCGCAATCAGGGAAAAGCTCAATTAATGAATAATCAATATGAGCCGCCTGAGTTCGCTTCGAAACTGATACGTGTGTTATGCCAAGATATGCGGCAAGCTCTTCATTGGTAGTAAAGTTCCTTTCCTGCATAATCTTCAAATATTGCAAACCAACTTCCCGGTATGAAAATTTACGTGATGTTTGGGTGGCCGCAATGATAGATCTGATGTTGTCATCCGTGATGGTTTCAGGCAGGACCCATAACGGTAGGTCTTTATTTGCCTGAATGCAGCAGTAACGGCGGCGACTCCCTTCAATTATCAAGTACACATCATTTTGCTTTACCGCAATCCCTTCAGTATCAACGCCTCGAGCTTCTATTTGCTCCAAAATGTCACGAACTGCACCAGGATTTAGAGCCTCCTGATTACGTGGGTTTAATGGGTGAACGACTGTGGTGGCCTGCACGTTCGCTGCTGGGACCAAAACAAACGTGGCGTCGACCTTCTCACCTGCATTGAGGTTAAAAGACCTCTTTGCTGGAGCATTAGTTTTGAGAGATCCAAGTCCAGAAGTATGTCTTATCTCTGTGCGCTTAGGAGTGCTGACGTAGCGTGATTTGTCACTACCGATGTGTTGTTCGTTACTCATACATCCTCCCGGGATTTGACAGAGAAGCTTTTAATCTCATTAATAAATTGATGATAAACGGTTTTAACAGACTCCTCAGCTATATCCAGTTGCTTCGGAGGACAGAGTTCTTCTGACTTTTTGATATCCAATACGGAGCGTCCACGTGATGCAGCTGCTTTAAACGCCTCTGAGTTTTTGATGTTGGTAGTCATAAACAAGTCCTGGACAGTCCGAACTAATTTATCCAAGACGATCCGTTCATATGGGCTCTTGTCATCGACATTGACAGCCAGGACTTTGAACCATTTCAGATTCTCCCCTTTGCTTGGAGACTGTTTAAAACGTTCGCTTATAGTGAGCATAAAGTCAGTTGTGGAAGCGTAATCGTACTCACGCGGTGAAACTGCAACGAGGATGCCGTCTGCGCCTTCATCAGCGGCCCAGATTATTGGGGAGTCTTCAGGTGGTGTATCCATAATGATCAGGTCATATTTCTTTTTAAGAACTGGAAGTATGACATTCTTAAACCGCAATAAGAGCTCAGTGCGCATTTCCTTTGAGCATTGCCAGTAGTGATCTTTAAAGCGGGCATCAGTAGGGAATGCGGTAATAATGTCGAGGTTAGGAAGGTGAGTCGTAAATGGCATATTACGAATTATATCTTCTTCAGAGTGACCCATATTGAGATACTCTTTATATTCAGAGTTCTCTTCGTAAATCCCGAGCATGGCATCAACGATCGTGAGAAAAACATCATCTTCCTGAATGTTCTGAATCATATTGCTGCCGATTGAGCCCTGAGGGTCCCACTCGATCAGTAAAACTCTGGCGTTCAATTGAAGGTCCAGTGCTGATGCGACCGCTAGAGCGACAGATGTGGTGCTCTTCCCCGTCCCGCCCTTGTAGTTCTGCGCTACGATAGCTCTGCTGGTATATACATCGCTGTATCGCGGGAAATCGAGGGCTTCCATAATTTTCTGGACATCCCAGCGTGTATACAGATGATTTTTGTTCTGGTAAATAGGTGCGTTTACAACGCCCTTTTCTTCTAATTCAGAAATGACTTTATTAAAGGTCACTCGCGACATACCAAAAATATCTGAAAGGCTTTTCTTGTTAAGGCAGTGATTATAAATAAGTCGGTCAACGCCATCGACGCTGTCATCTGAAACATTGACTCGTGAAGCCGTCGTTAACGATTCTTTCAGTGAGATTTGTTCCGATTTCATTCGTTGGCCAACCAAGGCAATTTTTTCAATCAGATTCATACTGTCATGCTCCAGTGAACTAAAAATGAGTTTAAACGCATATTGAATCAGAGTACGCATCAGAACGTAACTTTACGCAAATGCGTAAAGTTTACGTATAATGCGTAAATCTAGCGCATATGCGTAAAGTGTACATGTTTAATGCAGAAATCGCTATCGTGTTTGTGACTTAGTTTTCAGATATTCTGGCTTGATTCATTATAGATTTGCAGGATAAGCATCTGGCGATTATGGGGGGACACGCAGTGCCCTTCTCTCACTTAATCGAGAAGATTAGCGCTATTGGGTGCGGATCAAAGCATCGTGGGTTCTCTGTGACCGGGTCAGTCTAACGATTAAGGGGGTTAAAACGCAGCGTCATGCGCCTCTTGTGACCGAGGCTGGCTGACGATTAAGGGGGTTATATCGCGGTGCATGGTTTCCTTGTGACCGTGGCAGTCTGGCGATTAAGGGGGTTAAATCGCAACGCATGGGTTCATTGTGACCGTGTCAGCCTGGCGATTAAGGGGGTTAAATCGTGGTGCATGGTTTCCTTGTGACCGTGGCAGTCTGGCAAATAAGGGGGTTAAATCGTGGTGCATGGTTTCCTTGTGACCGTGGCAGTCTGGCGATTAAGGGGGTTAAATCGTGGTGCATGGTTTCCTTGTGACCGTG
>NZ_JAKLRZ010000010.1:0-141540 GCF_021892025.1 Enterobacter cloacae complex sp. ECC445
TGGCAGTCTGGCGATTAAGGGGGTTAAATCGCAACGCATGGGTTCCTTGTGACAATGGCAGTCTGGCGATTAAGGGGGTAAATCGCTGAGCATGGCTTCCCTATGACCGTGTCAGCCTGGCGATTAAGGGGGTTAAATCGCGGTGCATGGTTTGCTTGTGACAGTGGCAGTCTGGCGATTAAGGGGGTTAAATCGCAACGCATGGGTTCCTTGTGACAATGGCAGTCTGGCGATTAAGGGGGTTAAATCACCGAGCATGGCTTCCCTTTGACCGTGGCGGTCTGGCGATTAAGTGGGTTAAATCGCAGAGCGTGGGTTCCTTATAACCGTGGTTGTCTGGCGAATAAGTGGTTAATTGCAGCATCGAGCTTTCATTGTGATCGGGCAGGGCTGGCAATTTCGAAACTGTATTGCATTTGAATACCCTCAGGTACAAGCTTTTTAGTTGTTTCTAAGCAGTTATTCGCCTGACCATACATCGTGGTAGATTTGAGAAAAATCCGCAAATGAATCAAATGAAGGTAAAAGAGCTTATCGCCCAGCTTCAACTGCTCGATCTGACTGCTGTTGTCATAGTTGCTGGATTTGAATCCCAGAGTACTGTACTGGTTGCCGAAGCAGATACCATTATAGAATGCGTGACAGAGCCTGTCCTAGCGGACAGCATGGCGGGTGACCGTTCACTGGTATAAGAAGTTTCACCTTCAGTCTGGTTGGGATGGGGAGATGATTACCGAACAGAGTTATTCGTTAATTCCATCGCCGAACCGGACGGATTGGCCTAAGCATACAAAACATACAAAATCCTCAAACGCCTATACTCCATAGGCTATTTGGAATGCTGGCCTAACGGACAGTCTTTATAGTTTTCGGACAAGCAATTTTGTTGTTTCACACGAATAAGGGGTTTGAAGTGAATTATTGTCGTTCATAGTGATTCGGACAGAGATGCAGAGTAGATTATTGGATGGCATGTAAGGCACGGAAGGTGACGTCAAATTATCCTGTTGACGCCTTGTGAAAGCGCCAACAGATATAGTTTGGTTACTGTACGTTGGCAACAGGTTCTGACATGAAGGGTCTTAACTCAAGATAAACAACAGAAGTATTAGCATCGTTCGTGACCTTCAACGGTGACTTACCAGGCAATGCCATTGTGGCAACGTCAGGCCCTGCTACGGCGAAATTATTTTCAGCGCTAGGTTGGACAGTGAAAATTTTAATAGCAACATTCTCATGCCTAAACATAGATACCCCGAATGTCGAACCCGCATCAGTATTGCTCACTTCAACCTGTAAAGGGGTGTTCCCGAGAATTTGGTTGGTTAAAATATTTTTAACTTGAGCTCCCGCAGGTTGAGAGATGATTTGATATGGATAGGCATGAGCAAGAAAGCCAATAAAAATCAAAGACAGCAATGTAAATTTCATAATTAACTCTCCGGTTCAATAAAATTCAAGAAAAGGGTTTGAGAGATTTTTACTGCTGTTGACGGCTGCATTCCTGGGCTGTCATACGAGACCAAAAAGTCTAATTTCAGATATTCAGTGCTTTCATCTTTGATTGAAATGTGGCTAAAAGATTGATTGATGAAATGAGATTGATCTTCATTATTAAAACATAACCCTAATAGCCCGATAGTCGGTATTCTGTACGTTTCAACGGTACCGGGCGACACAAACGATTTGTTTCTACTCGTATACGAACAGCGGCTACCCGCGAGGTTAAGCCCACTGAATTCAATGAAATTACGAGTGCCATTTCTAACAATCATCCAGGCTTCGGTTCCGGCGCTTGCCACCTGAAATGATACCTTCCCATCAACGTTAGATGCAGTGTTTCCCACCTTCTCGGGATCAAAATCGATTGAAGGCAGTTGGTCAATCCTTGATTCAATACTCTGGCATCCGGAAAGACACGCCAGAGCTAATACGAAACCGAGTATTTTCATTTAGCACCAATAACAGTTGTTTTCCCGGCTGTTAAAAACTCAACCTTTTCGCCAGAGTGAAGATAAAGTTCCTTCGTCCAAAATTTGCTACCACCGATTGCACTATTTTGATTTAGAACGAAAACAGGATCAGAAAATTCAACATGTTGATTTTTACTAATTGTTCTCGTAGAAAATATTCTATTACCAATCAACACAGTTCCACTGGAAGCGCTTAAATCCTTGATACGATAACCTTTAGGCCAAATTACATTTTTTTCGATAAAACCAAAGGTCGAATAATCAGTGGTTGTTTGCGCGGAGACTGTTTCAGGAAGTTTGAATCTTCCGGCCTGGTCAGGGCCAAAAATCGCTAATACATTTTTGCTATTCTTGGTAACCGCAACAATTGCCTGTAGTGGGGTATCAGCAAGGTCATTTCTAAATGCAATAGTAAGTCTTGATAAAGGTTCAAGCCAAATAACTTTAGAGCCTGAATCATTTTCACTGACCGTCAACGGTGGAGTAAATAGGAACCCATTTTTTGCAATTGCAGAATATGATAAGGCTGGAATGACTAAGTTTAGAGAGCTTGAACTGGAAGTATTTTCTATTGTTAAAATATTTTCACTAGTCAGGCTTGTCTTGACGATAGGCAGCTTCTTTCCATTAATAAGCCATTCGCCATTTTCTTCGGTGGCCTTAAGGCTCAAAATTTTTGGAACCGGCCTACTCGTGCTAGGCTGCATGGTACTTTGACTGCCAGCATCAACACTATTTGAAACCATGGAAACAAAGGCAATCAGCAGTGCGGTGGAAGTATGTTTAAGTTCGATCATAATAGGTCCATCACATGGTTATCTTGTGAGAAGAGATCTACTGAAGTAGATTTGATTTTCAATAATCCATTTTTTAACCTTGTCATTTGATGTGACAATAGCGACGGATTATCTGTTGTATCTAGCTCTACTAACGTAATCGCTGGGCTATGCTCTTCCGGTATACCCGGTGTGAGATTGGTATCTCTGATGCTTGAATCAAAATCTAGCGAACCTGTATTTATGTGAAGCGAGTTCCCGACAATTAATGGCAGATTGGTTAATGGCCTATCATGAATTTGACGAATGCTATTAACTGGGTTGCGGCCTAGAACCATCAAGTTAACGCCTTCAATAATATGTGGAGTGATTGCGTGGTCCATTCCATAAAGAAACTGTCCCTGAAAACTAGTTATGTTGGTTTTGTTGAAGGATTTCAATGCGTTATAAGTATCAGGAAAAGTCTTTCTGACAGGACAGTAATCTGAAGCGCTGACTCCCACGGTGATGGAGCCTGGCAAAATGGCATGCAGCAATAATGGGAGCTGCGAGGCCATTAATCTGGTAATCAAACCTTCGAGGTAGTATCGATTTACATTTTTATGCCAGCTCCCACCATGATTAACCCAACGCTCGTTTTCAAAAGTGCTTGGATAGAACTTTCTTCTGTCGGGGTTTTCCGGGAGCAGTTTCATCAGCATGAGTTCACCCGCACCAGATGCTGAAAAAAAATGAACATGCCGTCCTGCAAAAAAGTTACTTTCGATTGCAGTTAATAATTCGAGCGGCTCCGGTCCGTAATCGAAAAGATTGCCAGTAGACAATATTACAACCTCTTCACCATCGGCAGTAATTGAGCAGAGTAGATGACAGAGAGATGAGTAGTGCGCATATATATCAGCAAGAAAGAAAACTCTTCCCGAGAAGTTAGTTAAGTCTAAAGTTTGAACATGCTCGTCTGCCATAACATCCCCTAATTGAAGTAGAGCAATAATACCTGAGTAAAATATAAATTTTTTCTGCTAAGCCTGAAGTTCCAAGGGTTATGGGATTTTTAAGTGGTTAGAAATAAGCCAATGATTCAAAATTAACAAAATTAACAAAATTAACAAAATTAACAAAATTAACAAAATTAACAAAATTAACAAAATAACAAAATAACATAAAAACAAATTGGTTACATTATGAAACCAGCGATCTCTGAGATGTGATAGTTAAAATAGACAGATTCAAATATAACAATAACTTACAGAGATTAATTCATCCCAAAATGTTGTCATAAAGTAATCATTAGCGTATAAATAGGAATCTGAAATCGTTTTTAAAAAAATTGCGGGGTTAATCGAAATGACAGAATTACAAAAGGCAAAACTCGTTGTGGCTGGTACGGACATCAAAGAACAAGTTTCCGAACCGTTAAAAGTTGTGATTGACGATGGTAGTAAAGCAGCGAAATTTGTAAGCCTGGATGTGAATGGCGACCTCGTGCCCCAGCTGACACATAACAGCTTTGTTGAAGGCTTTCGTGTTAAGCATGAGGGCTTAAACCCGTATAACTATGTAATCGATGATTTGGGCCAATACTCATACCATAGCGAAGCTACTAACGCGCTTGAAACGACGGACGTTTCTCATCAATACGATAAAATTAGCCGTTTGAACGTGCATCATGCACTGCATTCCTCAGGGATCACGCCACAGGATGTGCATTTATACGTGACCCTGCCTCTGAGCCAGTTCTATACATCACTCGGAGAAACAAATAATGAAAACATTCAACGGAAAAAAGATAACCTCATGAAACCGGTTGAACGTTACTTAAATGGTGACCGCCATTCGTTCAACGTGTTATCAGTTACTGTTTTCCCTGAGTCTTTACCTGCTGTAACCCGGGCTGATGAAATTAATGGGCTTGAATCGTTTGAAGTAAGCTTGGTTGTTGACCTTGGCGGCACGACGCTCGATGTGGCTAGTATTACAGGAAAACTTGAGCAAATTTCTAAAGTGCGTGGATACGACCGTATTGGATGTTCAATCGTTTACGATGAAATTCGTCGCAAACTTGAATCAGTCAATCTTAACAACAGTAATGCCTTCATACAGCATCTTATTGAAAATCGGGATAATTTCGCGGGCATCAAGGTTACTGAAAAGCTTAAAGATGAAGTCTTTGGTTCCGTTCAGGAGGCCATTGGGAAACTTCAGGCTAAGGTTTTGAAAGCAGTCAGTGAAGTTGAAGAACACCCACATTATGTTTTCCTAGTTGGAGGGGGGTCTTATTTGATTTCCGCTGCGGTTGAAAGCCATTTTTCCAATTCCAAAATTGTCATGGTCGATGATCCACAATTCGCTCTGTCTCTCGCTATGGCTGATTCAGTGTTTGCTTCTTGAGAGGGGGAGGGCAATGGACCATGATGTGAAAAATACAGATAAAGAAAGTGACCGGATTCAGATCCGGGCATTTTGGCTTTCTAACAAGCAAACACCATATGTTTATAAGTATTTTAAGAATAAACGGTTCGCTAATAAAGGTGACATGGTATATGAAATTAGAGAGTCCATTACAACTGGCATAGTGCTAAATAACTTAGTGCCGGGATTAGCTAATTTCATTGGTTCCCTTGGCGATAAATTAACCCTTGAAAAAGTCATCAGTTTTATTAACCTCATGACAGACCAAGAGTCATTAGGTAAATCATTAAGTGATGATGATATAGAGAAAATTGCGAGCAAAATTAATTTAAATCTTTTTGGAAGTGATCTGCATTCACCTGCTGAACCGCAGGTCAGTCAGTATGATGCAAGTGAAACTGGTATTACCAGTATGACCAAAACTACTGATTTAAAACAAAGTATGAGGTTTGTGAGGAACGAGTCTGCCCCCGAAGATGCGCAGCTTGTCACAAATTCGGTTAAAGCAGAAAGTTCTCAAAACCATGATGAAAACAACACAAATCCTAAACATGTATCGAAAGAAACAGTACCAGAAGTGTTGAATTTTGTAGATTCAACGCCAGAGAATCAGGTGGATAGCCCGAACCGGCTGGATTCGTCTGAAAACAACCGCCGGGTTAAAAGAAATCCAACCCCCCTAAATCAATTAGGTAACCTTAGTAAGTAACTTGGTGGCAGTAAAAAATTCTGGAATGGTTATCGAATCTTGCAGTAACACTCAAAAATGCCAGCTTACAAGCTGGCATTTTTAATGCTATATTCAGTAAAGTGCGCATTTTAATTGATTTTTTTCAAACGGTTTTCTTACCCTGAAAATGCGTTCAAAGTAAATAGGCAACGAGATAATTGAACATAATTGAAATACTATATAAATAGTTCTGTTAAAGTGCATTTTGAACACAGTTTTCTTCATGCAATTGATGCTTTGTTAAATTTAGTTAAGTAAAAATATTAATCCAGAGCTTACGCTGTACCCAAAATCCTTAGGTTACCATTACGAATGAGTAACCTGCTGATAACTAGAACAAAGGTCGGAAACATGTTAACTCGAAATTCTCTTTTGCACGGCTTGAGGCGAGATCAGTTACTTGAAGTTCTTCAGATCTCGGAGTTACCCATTGTTCCCATCGAGAGCCCTTTCGTACATCCAGAAACATCGGGCATTGCTCCGATTACCTTTAATATTGATGAGCTGCATGTGGCTATTTCACCAATTTCGGACCTCAACTTCGATTGGTCATGGGCTCCTGTTGATACAATCCTCATTGAGGTGATCATCCCGCCGGTTGATTTCGAGCGCGTTAAGGCAGAGGACACTTTCCTCAGATATTCGGGAATGGGGTTCATTCAGTGCGAACCGGGTGGGGCTTCAATAAGGCGAACTGTGACGTTCGTCGGTGGAACCACTATCGATAACTTACTGCACCAGTTAAAGCTGATGTGCGTGAGCGCGTTACACCTGCTAGGAGAAGATCTTGACGAGTAATGTAAAGAAGATCGGTCTTGTTGCTTTAGTCAGTTGCGCCGCTGTGACGATCGCGATTTTGCTGAAGCCAACGTCGATTGAGCCAGACCTTAACGATTTCACAGCAAAGCGTTTAGAGTCACCCGGAGTTTTTGATGCCTGCGATAAGGAAACGCCGTCCCTTAAAGTTAAGGTTACGGGCAATGACGGGCTACAGGTTAATGGAATTCAATCAAAAGTAACTTTTTCTACTAAAGTCACTATTGAGAAAGCTGGCCTGAAGTGTACCGGTTTCATCCCTGAGGAGAGCAGAGAAGTCAGGACTGGAGTGTATTCACTAAATCTTAGTAAAGCGGCTGGAGCTCTCGTGATTTCTAATCTGAAAAATTTGCAAACTGATGAATCTCTGCCGGGAGTCTGGGTGTATAAATGGGCGAAGTGATTCTAAACGACGGACTGGTGCATCCTCAAAAACACAAGACCAAATTGTTTGGGAAAAAATGCGCACTTGCTTTCGAAATAAATTGCGCACCGGAACAGGGGACAAGTCGTTCTGAATATAATTCCCTATATGAAAGCCTTTTTCTGAGTCTTGAAATTGCTCCCTCAAAAGACGAACGTGAGTACGACTGGAATTCAGCAAGCAGTATTTTCTTTAAATTATCACAGAATGAGGTGTTAGCGCTGACTTCTGTTTTTTTGCGTATCAAGCCTGTTGTTGAGTTTCGGAACAGAAAGACTTCTCACCGCACTCACCCTGCGTATAAGAATCTTACTATTGCGGCCAACCAGGGAGAAGGGCTTTACCTGAGTGCAGGCGTCGTACCTCTTACAGAAAGTAACTTTCCCCGGTTTCTGCATACCCTCCCGATTAACCAAATGGATTGTCTAAATACCGGTATGTTCCTGTTGGGGTATCTCACCTTGAAAATGCCATGGATGAATTCTGAATCTATTATTACAGCGCTGCGATTATCTGAATCAAAGCAACCTTCAGCTTAAATCGTCTTCACTTTTTCGAAAAATTGCATAAATTTAACGGCCCATAACTCCGAATTAATCGAATTCTTTAGCGTAATGTTAGGAAAATTCTGCGCTAATCTACAGGAATTTATCATGAGAAGATCAGGAGTTGGGCTAACCCTGTTGTTATCGTTACTTGCGCCTCTAAAAATGGCCCACGCTGAAGCCATTATGATTTCCGGTAAGTTAAAAGCTGAAGTTCCAGAAGTGGCATTTGACTCAGGGCCCGGGGATTTCGTTGCATTCGTCAATAACAATACCATTACTGCAACCGGAAAAGGGACTGCCTGTAATGTGACTGTTGACGACCGGGCAACTTCAACGGTAGATAACCTGGCATGCTTTTTTGAATGGCTGCCAAATACCTATGGGCTCACCTCAAATGGATTTGCGTTATCCGGTATATCGAAAGTATCAGGCGAGCTCAAGCTGCCTTACCGCATTTCGTACTTTTCTGGTTCTGAGCGAAAGCAAGTCGAAATACTTAAGAGTGAATATGTCATTAATGCCGTTGTCCCTGTAAAACCTGTCATCCTGGGCGTTAAGTCCACGGTTAATGGTAAGGTGCTAGACGGCAATAACATATATTCCTACATCAAAGATGAAGCGATCAAGGACATCTCCGTTACAGTCGAGCCACGTAACTTCGTCCAGTATGTTTCAATCGGCAATGGGTCAGCCTGTGAAGTTCCACTGGGCGCTTCCTCTTGTACTATTGAAGTGGGAGGCGTCAAATTTAGCGATTCTGATGTGCTCCAGGGTACGAGAACGATTTCAATTACATCAAACTCCAAAAACAACTATTTTGCTCCTCCCTCCAATTACCCAATCACGCTGAACTGGGACTACCGTCCGCCAGTTGTTGACCATACATTGTGGAATTTTACAGATGAGGCCAAGACTATCAGTGTTGGTGGCAAGGAAATCTATACCGGTGCGAAAACCGTTGCGGTGGCGGTTAAGGTTCCTCAGCAGGGTGAAGAAGGGGAATGGTGGCTTCCGACAACGATGAGCTTAGATTTAGTCCCCGATGGTGTTTTTAAACCAGTCACAAAAGTAACTTTGGATGACGGCACTGTCATTGACTTTAAACAGTCATGGGCAACTCCTATTCGCCGTACCCTTCAACCAGTAAGTGGTCCGCAGCGGGTTGGTGATGAGTATTTATACATATACGACCTTACGGACCTGATCAACGGCTCTTATGCCGCTAGCTTTACAGTTGAGAACAAAAGTAAGAACAACTCAAAATATGATGAGTCAGAAAGCAAACTCATGTTATCTGATGACCCAACGCTTATGGTTCTTAAAGACGGTAAAACGCTTGGTAAAAGGGAGCCGGTATATTTCCTTAATGAAATCATTGTTGCGGCCTACCAAGGGCAGGCCGGGGTTGCCGATATTAAAATGGTGACCATAGATAATAAGGCCGTCACGCTGACCCCAACAAACATTAAAGGTATTTACTACCTCCCTGCCGGTGATGACCTGACCGTCAATGAAGACCATGAAATTACTGTAATGGCCGAAAACCTGTATGGTAAGAACGTAAGCTTCAGCTCGGTCTTTACCTACCAGCCGACAGGGTTCACCTTGAAAGGTCTGGAGAAGAAGGGTCTGACGCTTTACTCAAGAGTAAGGCAGTATACGGAGCTGCTTAGCCAGACGGCTGGGGATAAATGTACGTTGTTCACCACTGAAGAAAACGCGCTCGCCTATTTGTCCTGGTATGGTGAAAAATCCGAAGTGACCGCCTGTTACCCGCAGTGGAACAATGTGCCGGATGGCATGGAGTTCTACTTCAAAGGACGGACGCCTGGTCTGACGGGTTTCTTTAACAAGACAGGTGAAAACCTGCTTGATTACTACGTGCTGATGGTAAACGGGAAAGGCTCCAAAGCGATCTCTACCAGAAATCGCTTTATTCTCAATACACAGTTGCCGTATAACCCAATCATCACTTACAAGAAAAGTAAAACGATGGCCGGGATCAACGCCAATACCGCGTTGGTGTATACGACAGGTGGCGAGGCAGCAAGGGTTCTGGCTAAAGTAGTGCCAGCAGATATTGGCATTTCTATCTCACAAAACGGCGGTGCGCCGGTCAAAACAGCATATAAGAACCGATCTTCAAGCAGCGATTCCACAACGTTTACTCAGCGCATAAAAGTGGCCGCAGCGCCGCTGTGGACTAAAAATGTGATGGACATCGATGTGGTCTACACGAAGGACCCAGAGCTCCGGACGAAGGATACTCTTAACATCTATACAGTGCCTGATTTTAATATCAGGGCGGCTATGACTATCGATGACAAGAAAATTGCGACAACGATGGATTTGCCGATCACAGTAAACCTTGGACGTTACTCCAATGCGACCCGTAAAAGCACATTCGACCGTGTAAATATGGGAGACTGGGATGTAACCATCTATTCGCAGAAAAGTGTGTACGGAAAAGACCCTGTAACGGGCCGCTATAAAACAACCTATGAAAGGACGCCGCTCACCGGGCCATTGCCAGTCAACGACGCCGGTGAGGTCAAAACCACCATTAAAATTGAGAATATGGATCTGGGGAATATTCGTCTGGTTGCCGTTGCACAGGTCCGGTCTCCATTTGCAGATTTTGTAATGAAGCGCGAGTCCAGCGCAATTGGTATCAGGGTTTTCAAGGGTGAGGAACTGGAAGGAAACTTGTCGAAGAGTCTCATCATTGGCAGGATTCCGCTTAGTACGCTGGTGTCCTTCAAGACCAAGAGCACGGCTAATGCCGACGCACTTGCCCCAACGGAGTGGCAGTCTTCTGCGGACAATGGGGAAACCTGGCAATCGCTTGAAGATATGAAAGCCAAGCGCAGCGTTAACATCCGGAAAACCGTTGTGGGCAAATGGCTGTATCGTGCAAAAATGACCAATAAGTTCACTGCCAAAGAATCCTATACCGATATTCTAACTGTTGTGACTTATAAGGAGCCAAAGCTCAGCATCGACGTAACCGATACGCTGGAAGGAAGTGATGTGCCGGTGACTCTGATGGACAACGAGGAGCCAATCCCGGAAGGGACGGCAGAAGTTCTGTGGTCAGAGGATAAGGTCAACTGGACAGAAGGTGGGCCGACCTATACCGTCGCCAGTGGTGATTCCTTGCCAGCCACTATCTACGCCCGGATGCGCTACCTTGATTCTGATGAACTAGCAGAGGAGTCTTCATGGAAGGAAACGTCGGCTAAATTGTCAGCAGCAAAACCGAAGCGTCTGTCAGTGTCAACCAGTGGGTCTTCAAAAACGGAGGTTGGCGAAAAAGTAACTTTGGTTGGTAAATTCACTAACCCGAATAGCCGCCTGCAAAACGGGGACAAAGTTACCGAAGAGTGGAAAACGCCTGATGGCCAGTCTATTAGTGGGCCAAATCTTACTGTCACTCTGACTGAGGCGATGCTCGATAAGCAAGGCTATGCAGCATTTGAGTACAGTGCCTGGCTGACGGATAACAAGGAAAAAACCATTTCGACTCGCAGAGTGTCGATCAAATCGTGGGTTTACAAGTTCCCTGAAATCAAGCTGAACACAAAGCTTAAATACGCCATGTCGCCAACTAACTTACATGTGTCGTTGTCCGGAGCTGATGATAACGATTACCCGGGCGTTACATACTCGCGTGAGTGGATCTACGACAATGCAGACCTGGTGCTGACCAAAGATGAAGGTGACGTTAAAGATTTTGCTATCAATAAACCGGGGAAATATACACTTGTTTTGGTCTTCAAGGATAACCGTAACAATGAGCAGCGCATTGAGAACACATTTGTCGTGGACGAACCGGCGCCGATGAAAGTGGAGATGACGCCTAAATTCTCAAATAAATTTATGCGTTCACCACTCGACGTGACATTACGGTCCAATATAAAGCTTTCTCACTCGGCAGATAAAATTGATACTGTTACTTACTTGGTGAATGGTGTACCGGTTGAAGGAAGTAAGAATTACTGGGCTCAGTTTATTCCTGGTTTGAAGGAGAATAAGTATAGGGTTACGGTAGAGGTCGTTAGCCAGCTGGGGCAAAGAGGATCAGCCAGTGTTGACTTCGATGTCGTAAAAAATGCGGTGCCTGTGTGCTCACTTAATTACACAGAAACAAACCTGAGTTGGAACTTCACAAATAAATGTGAGGATCGAGATGGAAAAATTGCCCGCTATGAATGGTTTATCAACAACGAACTGCGCAATGTGTACGGCAGCTCAGCAACGCTTTCCAAAAATCTTAATCGAGGTAAACAAGATTTGCGGGTTGTTGCATACGATGACAGCGGTGATTCCGTAACGCAGCATTTGACTGTCTATGGTCCAGAGGAACAGGAAAAACCTGCTCCTAAAGAAAATGAGCCTGCTACGGAATAGAAAGTTATCAGTAAATTGAACCCGGGCGATGGCCCGGGTTTTTTTATTCATTTCAGTAAAAAGTAGGCGGATTCAACTCCGAAGTGCAACGCTAAGCCGCCTTTCTTAGCTCTGCAAACACCACCGAGGGTTGTCTGAACCCAAGACACTTGCGTGGCCTGCTGTTCAGCGCTCCCTGATAGCGCTGTAAATCCTCTTCTGACACGGTTCGCAAGTCAGTCCCCTTACGGATAAACTGGCGCAGAAGGCCGTTCGTGTTCTCATTTAACCCTCTCTCATAAGAGGCGTACGGATGAGCAAAGTACATATCTGCTTCCAGCGCCTTCGCGATAGCCTTGTGCTCACTGAACTCAAGACCGTTATCGAAAGTTATTGTGTGGCACACGTCACGGTAATCGCTCAGTAACGAGATTATCGCATTGCTGACCTCCACCGCATCCTTGGAAAAAACCTTTTTTGTCAGGTAAATTCGACTCTTGCGTTCTGCCAGTGTCACTATGGCTCCGGTTCCCTGTTTACCCAATACAAGGTCTGCTTCCCAGTCGCCCAGACGACTGCGTTCATCTACGATAGCCGGACGCAGCTCTATGGACACCGCATCATGAATACGGCCTCGCTTCTGACCGTAACCCTTGCGATAGCGGCGCTTCCCCTGACGCAGGTGGGTGTAAAACTCACCACCACGGGCTTTGTCTGCCGCTACATACCGGTAAATCCATTCGTGGCTGACCGTCAGGCCAATCACCGTTGCCACCGCGCTTATCTGCTCTGGACTCCACTTCCAGCCCAAAGCAAACTCAACAAAATCAACTGTCTTGGGGCAGATACGCCTTTTAGCTGAGGAACTCCGCCTTACCTCGCAGAGGCGCTGAGCCTGATAGGGCTTATAGCCATCAGACGCCCTGTTGCGCCTGAGCTCACGGGATATCGTAGACTTGTTAACACCTAGTCGCCTACCTATCTCCGTCAGGGTAAAATTATCTTCATACAGCAGAGCAATCTGGTATCGTTGCCCCTCAGTTAGCTGCTGGTAGTTCATGGTTACTCGCTCATCTTTGGTCGGAGGAGCAGGATAGCTTATCAGCAGCTAACCCCCACCTCACCATCATGACCGAGCGTTGCACTTATTATCTGAATTCGCGGTAACTTTATCCATATGAATTTGGTTTTGATAAATAAAAGGCAACAACAAAGGTTAGGCGAAACTCAAACAAGAACGGGCGATAAATAGGGCCTGTAATGAAAATTTCCGTCCGCGTAAAAGGTGATAATAGAACTAACTAATTGCAACGCTAAATTCAGGGTTTTTTTAAAGGAAACTATGAAATCACTTATCCCGGGTAAGCATGGAGTATTGAAATTAGACTGGTACTCTCCGGTCAATATCGGTTTCCTTTTGCTGATCATGGCTGCATTCTTTTGGCGCTTCTCATTTGGTTATGGACTTCTTTATGGATGCCTTCCTGCTGATTTTTACATGATTGACCATAGCGATAAGACCGTCAGAAATGGGCAGCTGGTCGCATTCAATATGCCAAAAACCGTCCGCTTTATAAATAAGGGTGAGCGAGTGATAAAAATAGTCGCCGGAGTGGGGGGGGACAGACTTCAAATTTCAATGCATGGCGTAAGAAACGGACAACGGTTCTATAAAGTCAATGCAGAAAGGATCTCAATTAAATACAAAATTAAGCCAGAGCAAATTGAGAAAGAAATTGTGGTTCCGGAAGGAGAGGTTTTCCTTGTTGGACAGACAGACCACTCATGGGATTCCCGGTTTTGGGGTCCGGTAAAATTGAATTCTGTTATTGGGAAAACATATGCAATTTTTTAATGGTAGGCCTCGAAAAAAAGCTATGACAACTGCATTTATCATGACATTTGTCGCGGATTCGGCTTGTGCTAATCCGAATTACCATAACGATGCAGAATCTATTCTGAAACAGTCAGCTGCATTAAATTCAAAATTGTCAGACAGCAGCAGCGGGGTGACAGCCCAGCAGAGCCCGGTCATGGCCACGTCGATGCCTGATGGCCAATACTTACAAGATGCCGAGCGCATAGCCAATCAGGCACAGCTCAATCAACAGGGAGCAGAAGGAACGGGACCCGCTTCCGTAGGTCAACTTAAACCAGCCGCCGTAGACCGTTATATACAGCAGGCAGAAGAATTAAAGAAAAATGCGGATATCAACCAGGGCGTCAACCGTGGCTATGTCCCCTCAATGAATGCAGACAGCGTGCAGGCAGTAATCAACCACACCCAGGATCTCCGAACACAAAGCAGCCAGTCAGAAGCAGTCAGCGAAATCATTCAACGTCGGGATCAGATACAGCAAAACGCATCAATACAGGATTCAGCGTTGACAGCTGTCCAGGATAAGCCGCAGGCGATGAAATCTCAATCACGGAATATTGAGAAGCTTTTTGGCTCCTCAGGGATAACTGCATCGGACTGGGAAAATAAAATAGATCAGGGCCGCAATGAAGTGTTGTCTACAGAAACGGGCATAACGATCTTCGCATCATTTAGTCTGCCTGATAATGTCCTTGAGGATTTGCTAAAAACAGCAAGTGATAAAAAAGCGCGAGTCGTTTTTAATGGACTTAAAAAAGGCACAACTCGAATAACAGAAACACAGGCAGCAATCAATCAGGTTCTTGTAAAGGCAAAAGTTGAATCGCCACTGGTTACAATAGATCCTGATAGTTTCAGTCAGTATCAGATCAATCAGGTGCCAACTATTATTTCTCGCGAAGAAAATCGATTCGCAAAAATGGTTGGGTCATTTAACGTCGATTACTTCAAGCAAGAAATTAAAAATAAGCCGGGACAGGATTTATTCCCGGTTGCAGGCCCAACCTATCCGGTCGAAGAAAAGAGCATCATTAAAGAGCTCGAAGAACGGTCGCAACAATATGACTGGGAAGGTGCAAAGAAAAGAGCAATAGCTGACACGTGGAAAAATCAATGGATGATTAATTTGCCACCGGCACCTGAGCATAAAGAATGGCTTATTGACCCGACAGTAAGGGTTACTCAGGATGTCAAAGACAAGCAAGGCCGGGTGATCGCAACCGCAGGAGAGCTAATCAATCCACTTTCCAGATTCCCTCAAAATTTAACACTGATTATCTTCGACCCACAAAATCCAGGTCAGCTTGAATGGGCAGAGAAACAATACAAGGCCCGATTAGGCAGCGGCCAGGTCATGCCAATGTTCACCCGGATCGGCCAGGAAAATGGATGGGATAATCTCAATGACCTTCGGGAAAAATTCAATGGAAAAGTATTTAAAGTCAACGAGCAGATAATTACGCGATTCCAGATTAAAAACACACCGGCTTTGGTAACAACAGAACCTAAGAGGTTCCGTGTAACACAATTCTCTGAGGCTGAAGTTCGCGGAATTGGCGATCAACTGGCAGGGGAGGGTAATTAAAATGAAACTGGGATTTATCATAGGAGCCATATTGGCAACGTGGTTGACATTAACTTACCCCGACCAGATGCGGATGGCCTTCAGTAAGGTCATGGCATATGTTGAAAGCGGAATGACCTTTTTCAATTCATAGAGAGCATACCGGTGCTGAAACTAAAAAAGTTACTTTTAGAAATCCTCGTTGCGATTTTTTTGTCGCTTTCTTTGCCAGCATTAGCCTCAGCTGCTGGAACAGGCGTACCCGGCGCGATGTGCCAGTCTGCTGGCGTATGGCAGGGTCTGGTTAAAAACATCTGCTGGAGCTGCATATTTCCTATGCGAATAATGGGGATCGGTGATGCACCAGAGGGCGCAGCTCCCTCCCGGCCCGGGTGCTATTGCACTGACCAGAACGGTATCCCTGAAATTGGGTGGCAGCTAAGTTTCTTCCAACCGGTGAAAATAGTAGAGGTTGTAAAAAGCCCGTGGTGCAGCCCGTTCCTTGAAGGGACGATGTTGCAGAAATCTCAATTTGATATTGGAAAAAGTAACACCAATCAGCCAATGACGGCCACCGAGGCAGGGTTTTACGACGTGCATTTATGGGAATTCCCCATTATGACCATGCTAAAGCTCCTGATCATTGGTGAGTGTACGGCTGAACCCTACATTGACGCGAGCCTGACATACATAAGCGAAGTGGACCCTATGTGGGAAAGTGACCTTCTGACCCTGGTATTGAACCCTGAAGCGGTTGTATTCGCGAACCCAATAGCTTCGATGGTCTGCGCCGCTGATTGCGTTGCAGTCACTGCTGGAAAAGACAATCTATCGGCCTACTTTTGTGCCGGATGCGATGGGAATCTCTATCCACTTACTGGCCACATCTACGCAAATGATGATGCCGTAAGAACAAGTTCCCTAATCACCCAGAGGCTTTTGACCAAGCTTCATCGCTCGGGAATGTTAATGCGAACAATGGGGGCTGATGCGATGTGCGAGAAGTCCTGGGAATACTTCACACCCCGCTCTCAATATCGATTATCGATGTTGTTCCCTACGCCAGAGGCCAATGGACCTGACTGTTGTCATCGCTTAGGTGACTCTGTACATGATTGGTCAACATTAAAGGGCGGAAGGAAGAAAATAGGCATTGATAACTACGTTTATATGCTGTGGCGCTACAATGACTGTTGCGTTCGCTGGACGCCAGGTGCTTGAATACAAAGGATTTTTATGATTATATCAAATAAAATCGTAGCTTCAACACTAATCCTGTCTCTGGTGGCTAATACACTGAGTTGGGCATTCTATGTCTCACTCATCAACATTGTAATGACACCGCGAATTTACGCGGCGGACCAGATTTTTGACCAGCTCGAAAGCAACTTCAACCTGGCAAATCCGAACGCGAACCGTAACGCGACTACCAGCGCACAGGAAATAGTTGAGAAGTACAAAAATGCCGATTCGGGTAAAGATATCAGCAGCACGATCACTGAGAAATATGCGGGTAAAAGCGATTCTCCAAACCTCAATGTCGGGAAGTATGGGGCCTCGAATTCTAACGATAGCGTATTGGGAAATGCTGCATCAGATGGTAAATCGATAGGTAAAGCCGTATCGCTGCCCAGCATGTCTGGGAACTCGATCAATTCAAATTACACCAAAGAAGGTGCGAAAACCCTTAGTCGCGGCGCTGATGGAAAAATCTCAATAAGCAATAACCCAAGTACTACACCCGGGACTAAGACTAACACTGGGGAAATTTTTAGCTCCGAACAAAAGCATAAAGACATTAAGTTTAATGCTGGAGGGCGATATGGGGACGAGGACGGATTCATCGGAGATATCAAAAACAGAAAAGGTCAATTATTTGATGCCCAGAGCATGGATGGGGTTGCTTACAGAACACTGGTGAATGCGAATAAAGATAATCCTGCACCGAATGTAAAGCCTAATGATCCAATGTTTAATGCTGGTCGCAATGAAATAGGGAATGCTGTCGCTGGCACAGGCAACTGGCTACAAAATTGCAATACGGAAACTAAAAAAAGCACTATCACAACGCATTACCCAGATTATAAGGAGTTTTACTGTAATTCACCTAAAAAGGATAATTTCAGCAGTTGCACTATTACGCGCGACTTTTCAGTTCCCGTCTACATTTCGGGAGGTAATGGTGAGATGTCTATGTGCGGGGACAATTGTGTGAGGGTATGGTTTGGCCGTCTGGATGATAACTACTGGACTGACGGTGTTTATGACAATGCCCTCACACTTAAATTCCACAAAGATGCAAAATTAGCATCAGCAACGATTATTGCAGCGGAATGGGATGACCATATGAGGGTCACTCTTGATGGCAAGCAAATTTTTGCGCACATTGATGGCGATTACAGGGATTATGATTATGAGCAACCAAAGGGTAACTGGGAGCTGAAGAAATCATGGAAATTAAATGCACCAATTGATATTACTGAAAAGGTAGCCTCATCAGTTTACGATGAGGAAGATCATGAAGTGACAATGGCCTCCCGTGTCTGGGTCGGTGGTGGCGGTGAAGGGTACTTCCAGGTTGAATTAAAATTTCAAAATATGAAGCTTCAAGATAATCATATTCAGGAGCCTGCTGGATGCTATGACGCCGTTAAGACGCCGAACACTTTCTGTCGGTTCAAAAACTTTAAAGACATTGATGTAGGCACGAAACGTCTGCCAAACACAGTTCTGGATATGGCTAAACCTTTATATGATGGAGATAAGGGATACATTACGTGGAAAACGAACCTTGAAGGTTATTTCTGTGACCCGTTAGCGGAGGACAAAATCTGCTCGTATGACGCCAATGGTAAGATTATGAAAGACGAGAAAGGAAATGACCTTTGCTATAACTATGAAGATATAAAAAATATGCCTGATGCATGCAGCGTTTATAAAAATGATTCCGCATGTGTATTGGATAAACAAACCTGTGCCGAAGGTTGGTTCGATGAAGGTACGAACTCTTGTTACATGTATGAACAAAAATATACGTGCGACAAGGGACACGATGTAACCAGGGAAGTCGAGTCTGAAACCAATTCCTGCATTGGAATGATTCCTTGCTCAGGTGGAACGTGCGAAACCGGGCCAAAGGAAGAAAACAGGGACTTCGGAAAGGTTGTTGCATATTCAAATATGGTCCAGTACATGCAGGGTGAAGCCAAATGCACTGATCCCAATGACCCCAGCACCTGCTCAGTTTTTGAAGGTAAGCAAGAATGGTGTGGCCGGTCAGTAGGCTTTGTAAATGGGTTGGCTAAGACTGACTGTTGTGAAGCCCCTCAGGGAACAGCGGGCAGCCTGGATGCGATTATGCTGGCAGGTTCTATGATGCGAAATACTAACTGGGAAAGAGTGAACTCGACCCTGGTCAGTTGGACCGGTGGTGAATCAGGTACATGGTCAACTATGGCCAATTCAGTAGGAGAGTGGACTGCTTCAGCTGGCAAAACAGTCGGAGAGATGTGGAGCAATGTGACTAGTTCACTGACAAGCGTTTATGAAAACGTTGCAGGGAACCTTGGTCGTACCGTTGGGTCTGCCTCGGGGGGCGCAGCTGGTACCGGTCAATTAGCCCAGGATACGATGACAACCTTTGGTTTAGGTCAGCTTAAGCAAATGGCGATGAACAAAGCCTATGATCTATTGCCCGGTGCAATTAGAGATTTCGTATTTGATGCGGCAAAATCAACTGCCCAAAATGCGGTATTCTCCACAGCGGTAACGAACTTTATGCTTGCCCTGAACGTAATTGGCTGGATCTACACTGCATACCAGGTCACTAAAATGCTACTTGAAATGCTTGTGGCATGCGACCAGAAGGAAATGGAAGCATCGATACACAAAAATCAAAAGTCCTGTTTTACACTTGATACAGAGCGCTGTGTTAAATATCTAAATGTAGGATTTACAAAGAAATGCGTTAAGAAAGCAACGGATATGTGCTGTTATAATTCAATGCTCTCCCGTGTGATCATGCAACAGGCCTATCCTCAATTAGGTATAGACCCAATGAAATCCCAGTGCGTCGGATTGTCGATTACGCAGATCCAGCAACTCGATTTCGATAAGATTGATTTAACTGAGTGGATTAATGATGCTGTCCAAGTTGGCGAGGTACCTGATCAATACAGTACATTTACGGAAGAATCTGTTATAGGGAATCTGCCATTTAAAAACGAAGATTATCAGTTACCTTCAGAGCGAGCGAAAGAGGCTATGGGAGGGGAGGACAATATGATTAAGGCCAGGCAGGAAAACTCCCAGGCAATACAGGAACAAAATGTGGATTGCAGTTATTTACCGAGGCCCGCTATTTGTGATGTAGGCTCCACCTCAGTTGATCCTATATCCGGGCGCACAATACCAAAATACTAGTTACTAATAAATAAGGGGCGTAAGCCCCTTTTCTGATTTACCAAAACTTTTTGGTAAGTTTTTTTTCAGGGAAGCCTTTCAGCCCCAGTGTGCCTTTGAACAAGTAATAGTCCTGGCCATTAATTGAAATTGCTGGAAGCTGTGGAGTAGTATAGGGAACATTTGGGCGCATGATAAAACCGCTGTAACCTTTAGAGGTTTGCGCCAGATCTGTTTGCATAAGGCCATAGCGGATAACGGAGTATGACCCTTTTTTCAGCCCTAAAATAGCGAGTTCATTTCCGGTTGCTGGACGAATGGCCTGAAATTCGAATAACCGATTATCAAATGCAATATCTTTTGTAGGCTTGGATGGTAAAAGGCATTCATCAAACTTGGCCATCATCGAACGGTTGATTTTGCATTGATCCACAGCTGCAATACGTTTTGATGCGTCGAATCCCCGGTTGGATGCACTGCCTTTTACAAATTCAAATGTAGTGCGGGCACCGGCTTTTACCAAAGATTCATCGTCAAAAGGAAGATTATTTGGATTAGGCACAAATGCAACATATTGTTCAGTTGTAATAAATTCAGCGTCCTCAGTACTATAGAGTGAAGCCAAAGACATGATACTCAGACCCTTGACCCCACCAGTTACTGCCCCCATTGTGCCGTTAATTAAATACTTCGAAAGGCCAGCTTCATCAGAACTTCCAGGAGTCACCTCTTCATCTTTAAATGAGACATCAACTCCAGCGAGGGAGTAAGCATTTTTAGCAATGGAATCTTTTGGATTAGCTTTCCAATAAACACCGTGATCTGAAGTTGTCATCGCCGTGTCGGGCGCATTACCTGTGTTAGTGGAGCAACCGGTAAGGCTGGTGGCCAGAACTGCAACAGCAGCCAGAATTGGTTTACGGCTCAGTTTCATTCAATTTTCCTTCTAGGGTCTCAGTGGTTTATGAACCTATTATTTCACACCAGATTGAAAACCTGATAACCCCTACACACAAAAAAGAGAGATGAACGTAAGTTGAGGCCTTCAACCAAAAAACTGAGAGGTGTGTAGCAGGTATAATTTTGAGCCAGTATGACAAGGGGAAGATATGGGCAGTCCGACGACGGAACAACAAAAAATAATTGATAATATCAGTGCAAATAATATGGTCATTGCTGCCCCCGGTAGTGGGAAATCTTTCACCATGATTCAGGGTGTGGTGGCTATTCTGGCTAAATCCCCATACGCACGGATTGGCATGGTAACTTTTACCCGTGCTGCAACTAATTCGTTGGCAGAAAAGCTTAAAAAAAAGCTCAATGCCGAACAGTACGAAAGAGTCATGGTGAACACGTTTCACGGGTTCGTTAAAATGCAGCTGGATGCAGTCGGCTGGCCCGGGAAGATGCTCATCAGTTCCGCACAACGATCTGTCATTCATCGTTCTATTAAAGAAGCCGGTGTCATATTTAAATACCCTGAGGCCGAATTTGCCATTGACGGCATTGGACGGGAAATGGACCCGGATATCATTTCCGTAAGACATACGCGGCAGCAAATCCACCTTTTCAACGTTTACCAGGCACTCTGCCAAAAGGATAATGTTGCCGACCTGAATGCATTGTCCCGTTTCGTTGTCAGTCAGATGCATTCGGGAAAAATGAGGCCGCTTGATTTGACGCATCTTATCGTAGATGAGGTCCAGGACACGGACTCTATCCAGTACGCCTGGATTGCACAGCACACACGTGCTGGTGTGAATACGAGCATAGTCGGAGATGATGACCAGGCAATTTATTCATTCCGGGCCTCTGGCGGAGTGAAAATTTTTCAACAATTTGAAAAAAACTTTCGACCGAATATTTTTTACCTGAACACATGCTTTCGCTGTGAGCCGGAAATCTTATCTATAGCAGATGCGCTAATAACCAAAAACGTATACCGGTACGCAAAGGATTTGCGCTCATCGAAGAAAGGTGGAGGAAAAGTCACTTTTCAAAGTTTTGTTAGCATGGAGGATCAGATCCAAGCAGTCCTAAAGTTGATAGAAAAGGACCCGTATGGCTGGGCCATCTTAAGCCGAGGGAATGCACATCTGGATCAGATAGAAAGTTTCATTACGCAGCCGGTGATACGGTATGGTGGTAAATCATTTTGGGATGAAAAGGAAACAAGCGACGTTTTACACCTTATGGCATTTTTTCGGCAGGCCAGCGATAAGCGACTTATGAAGCGTGTCCTTGCGCTATTTGGTGAGCATGAGCGAATCCTTGACCAGGTTCATGAGCGAATGAAATCGAGAAAAGTAACTTTTGATGACGTGAGTCTTCCGGAAGAAAGCAGTACTGAATCCCGGACATTGCATACGCATTTCAGGCGGTTTAAGGAAAACAGCCACGACAAAGCTGAAATCGCACGGCGTATTGGAAATCTTGTTAAATGGATGGAAATGGCTTCCATTAAAATGAAAACAAATAAGGGAACACCTTCTCTGAGCCGGATCGCACTTGATACATGCCAGCAGTGGGCTGAAAAAAGCGGCTGGGAAAACATGATAAATAGAGCGGCGGCGATGTGCCTTGGTCCAAAACTTAAAAATCAGGAATACACGCCAGATAAAGTAGTTCTTTCGACTCTCCATGGGTCAAAAGGTCTTGAGTGGCCCCGGGTTATTATATTGAGTTGCAATGCAGACCAAATCCCCAGTAAACGGTCAGTTGGTCCTGAAGCGATAGAAGAAGAGCGAAGATTACTTTTCGTTGGAATGACGCGGGCTGAACGGGAGTTATATGTCATGTGGTACGGTGATCCGTCATTCTTTCTGAATGAATGCGGTGAAGAAAAAGTAAAAAATGCCGCAATTAATCATACACAGGAAAAAAGTTCTGAAAATATATAGGAACTTCGATTTACAAGTTTCGATAAATAGGCTATAAAGGAAAGGAACAGTTTTTTTGTTCTCAAATTTTATGTAGCGCCTGCTACACATTTAGTTTGCGCTCCAGCGCCAATATGCCGTGAAAAGCGGCCAGCCTACCAGGGCTGCTAGACACCTGCGGAAAAGTTACTTTTCTTTTCGCAGGTGCGATACCTCATGTCATAAGGCCAACCCGATTTACCAAATCGTAACTTCTTTAGCTCCCTCAAGGGGCTAATTTAGTTGCGTACTTTTAATGCCAGAAAGTATAAATCAGGCGGTTCATAGCTTACGGGAGATGAATGACAGGCTTTGCCTTAGTGTTGAAATTTTATTATTTCTTCCTTCAAAAAATTTAAGGTGACTAAAATGGCTAAAAATAAAGCTCGCAGCAATGTTTTACTTAAAGTTTTCGGTACCCTCGTTCCTGAACTGGAATCACCGGGTAATGAAAAGAAATTAGATGACCTGAAGTCTGTCTTGTTAAATCATTCAGACAAAGATAATGATGTTTTAGTTATTCTTTCTGATGAGGAACCGGTTGCAATAGAACTGCGAACTCTGAAGCCAGTGTCTATCTTAGGGGTAAATCTTGCCGAAAATACTCAGCTTTTTTATGTGAGTATGATTGATATCACAGTCAACAAAATTGGCTATGATGAGGCCTTGCATTTATTGAAGGAATCTCCAGTCGTACCTATGTTTAAAACGCTAGAAGAATTAAAGGATTTTGTCGTGAAAGAGTTTACTCGCTTTGGATTAGAGGCTTTTCTTGATGCTGAAAACCTTGAGTATTCACTTGATAAATCCAATGAACTTCGCAGTCCACAACTTAATAGTTGGCTTAGTGAAATCATTTCTCAACGTGACGTTTTATTGTTACGGCAGAGATTCGATAATGCGACAAAAGCACATTATGAAGGCGTGGAGCAGTTATATTGTGCTGTTCGACCGTTAATGTTTGAACTTGGATTCCCAGACTCGCTGAAGGAACACACATTCTCTGAGTTGACGGTTTTCAGTCCTAAAGGTTGGGACAATGCAATAATGCCAAAAATGGAGTTTCTCGCAAAACGGGAAGCCCAATTTAAAGAAGATGCGTTAAAGCAGGAGCAACAGAAAATCATTCGGTTGCAATCTGATCATCCGCTTTTTGAGCAACAGACAGAAAGCAGAAGTGACAAATTTTATAAAATTCTCGGCAAATCGGCAGCGGCCATATTTGTTGGGGCTATCGTAATCAATGTATTCTTTTTTTAATCCTGAAAAGGGGAAACCCTTATGGGCTTTCCTTAAGCTCGTAAGGAGATAATATGTCATTTCTTGAGTATATAAATGAAGTGAAAGTTTCCGGCATTGTAATCAGTGCAATAGAGCGAGAGGTGTCCGATTGTTCCACCGGTCTACTAATCAAACTGAAAAACAGAATGAAAACGGAAATTAATGGTGAAATAACTGAGAGAGAATATTCAATTCAAATCAAAGTGTCACCTGAGCTGTATTCTGAATGTTTTTCCAATGTTCAATCCGGAGATGAATTGATGGTTGCAGGTTATCTTGTTGTAGACACTGTGCAGTTGGCAGGGAGAGATCAACCTCTCGACTATATGCGAGTGACTGCCATCAGCAAATTAGCGCATATCCCGAAACCAACAAAGGGATTTAGCGCAAGTAGCTTCAAACAGACTTGATACATTAACTTACCCAGTGGGGGAGACATCCCTCATGGGATGACTCCCTCAAGGAGTTCCCATGAGAATAAAGCTCAAATCCACTTCGAGTAGCGATAAGCAACTCGACTTTTTCGCATTATTTAACTTGAATGATGAAGAAGAAGAAAGTCATATAGACATAACCGGGAAACCTCTTGGTTATGATAATAATCCAGAATTCGTCAATGGCAATGTAAGAAACATATACGACCTGCCAACGGATGCTATAACCCCATCTGGCTCTGACTCCGATCAGCAGAACCGGAAAATCAAAAACCTTCCTGTTGATGCAATCATATACTCTATTATCCGTGCCACTGAAAATGATTATCTTTTCCGTATGCCGGAATATGATGCTGAATTAGGTGCAGCAGTTTTCAACTGGAATACCGAATCTGTAGTGGCAATTTATGTCGCCGCAATGGAGGAGTCTTTTGAAAATCTGCGGTTTATGATTAAAAACAAAAATCTCTTTAATGTTGAGGATGATGGTTCATTAGTCGTGAACCCTATGCTCATAGTGGAAACACAATGGTATATGTCTGAAGTTTTCGAGATGGCCTGTGCTGTAAACGGAATTGATCCAATTGAATTTCGTCACCAGCTTCGGGATTTCTTGTATAGCGAAACACATGCCTATAAAGAGATGAAATTGAAAAGTGAATTGTATAAATCAGATCCAACCATGGTTTTCCATGATTGTTCTGATGGTACGGACTGGGAAACATTTTTTGATGGTGATTATTTTTACTCCAGCAAAAAGCTGGCGTTGAAATGGTCGGACTCTGAACTTGTTACTTTATTTAAGAAATCCTTCACCGATGCAATTGACTTATTTGAAACCCTTGTTGTAACTAATAAACTTACGACAAGAGATGCTAAAGGCTGGGTCCAGATTAATCCTGTTTTCGAATCGGAATTAGAATGGATTAAGTCTGATGTATTTAACATTATAGGAACCCATCTTGGATATGACGTTGAGTCTGTTAGAAAACAGATTATGACGACGTGTCAAATGGCATTCCATTAAATTGCCCCCGGCAAACATTCGCCTGGGTGCGGTGTTTGCTTATCTGGAGAAATGATATGAATAACACCGCTATAGCAATTAATGCAGTAGATACTGATGCAATGGTTTCCAATGTCCCTGTTGAAGAACTTCTTCCGGATGCATGTCGCGAGCCCAAGCGCAGTAATTCAAAAGAACTTTTCTATCTGGTATATGCAACTGATTTATTCGGCATACCGGAACTGGATCCTAAAATGATTGTACCAGTATTCAAAAAACAGACACCTTACCGTGCCCCTCTGAATAAAGACTACATCCCGAATCCACGAATCCTTGAGCAGGTAGTAAAGCTTTTGGTGACGACGAATCTGGATTTAAGTCTCTGTCTGAAAGGAGAGTCGGGGTCGGGAAAAACGGAAATGGCGATGTACATCAGTCATATGATGAACTGGCCACTCACTATAAAGCAAATCAACAGCAACATACGTGCTGATGAGCTCGAAGGTGAACGAAGTCTGATTGACGGAAATACTGGATTTGTATTGAGTGAACTGGTTAAGGGTTTTCGTGATGGTCATCTAATCCTGCTGGATGAAATTGACAAGATCGACCCTGATACAGCGGCAAAATTGCACATGCCAATCGAACGCAAACCCTGGTCCGTGAGTGCCAATGGTGGTGAGGTAGTTCATCCTAGCGAGTTTACTCGCTTTATGGGCACAGCCAACACGAACATGAATGGTGGGGCTCGTCGCTTTGTTTCGTCACAGCGTCAGGATGCGGCTTTCATAAAGCGTTTTCTGATCGTTGAAATGGAAAGGCCTGACGAAGTGTTTTTGACTGGTGTTCTTATGCAACGTTTCAATCATCTGCCAGCAGCGGTTGTTTCGAAGTTCGTATCGACGGCTGTCTCGGTGAATAACATTGGCGTTGAAGATTGCGTGATGGATTTGCGTCAGTTGGTGACCTGGGTGGCAACGTCATTGACGTTATCAAACCTGGCACTGCTTAAGACCTTTGAAATCGCGTTTTCAGCAGCTTTGCCTCTCCATGCAAATGAACTCGTAACAGAAGCCATAGACCTTGTCCTTGGTGATGTGAAGAATTCATCTATGGGAGATTTGCTCGCAAAAAAGTAACAATAGATGGGGTGAGCTATTCAAGAATTAAACTTGAATTAAATAACTTATCACATCTGAAGTTTCATTACTTATTAAGTTATGATGGTAAATCTTTCATAGTGATTGCGGGAACCGGTACTGAAATGATTTTACTTTCCCCGGTGGATGCAGATAGAACATTGTATGAAGTTAAGCCATTAAAGGTGGACATATTTGATGTGGTTAAGGAATATTCTGAAGCAGGATATGTTCCTCAGGGTAATATCGAATTTGATTCACTCTTAACTGAATTAGGTAATGAACTTATAACTCTTTAATTCGATTGTCTTAAACCCACGCGGGGAAATTTCCCGTATGGGGAGTTTTCCCCTCATATTTATTTTGGAGAAAACTCATGACTCTTAATACTTCTACTTTAACTTCAGAAAATGCCGCAGTGATTAGCTCTAATTTCATTAAGCGCTATCCTGAGCTTGCTGAAGGTGCAGTAATAACCAAACTTGAAATCAGTGGGTGTCAGGGGGCACGTCGTACCGGGGAGATTGAACTCTCCTACGAGGGCACCGATGTCACTAACCAGAAGAGTGTCGCCAAAAGCGAGGTTCGCTGGATAGATGTAAAGGCACTAAGTTTCAAGAGCACGATCACCAGCAGAATATCATCTCTCTGTTCCCGCCTGTGCATCCGTTACAGTCATATGTGGATTTTACCGGTGACAAGCATGCAGGAGTTCCTGGAAGAAGCTCAGGAAATCCAGCGGGAGTTCGAGGCAGGTATTGAAAAGGTTCTTGAAAACTATGAAGTGCATATTCAGGCTGAAAAAGATCGCAGCCCGAAAATGGCAAACCTGATTGACCAGCTCAAGTTATCGAAAGAGGATTTCAAAAATTCTTTCCGATTCAATCTTGCGCATTTCATCCCTTTTAACCCGATAAGCGTTGAAGGGGAGGAGACTGACAGTCTCTATCAGGACCAGTTGCTGATTGACCTTGCCGATGAGGCATCTAAGGTTTATGCAAAAATCAGCAAAAATGACAATATGCGCTCAAGCACTATTTCCAGACTTAAGCAAATGCAAAACAAGATCATCAGCTTTATGTTTATTCATAAAGAAGCGTCGGTTCTTGCAGATGCTATCAACCACATCATAAGTAATTTACCTGCGGGTGCAATTAATGAGCCGCGTGATGTTGCTGTTCTGCATCAATGGTTTTTATTCATGAGTGACGCAGCAATGCTGAAGCGAATTATTTCAGGAGAGCAAAAAATAACGGATTGGTTGGAATCTATTACCCACTCATTCAATATGCCTTCTGTAAATAAATCGCTGGCTTCTGGTGTGGACCTGGCTGACGAGTTAATGTCGGCTGATGTTTTTGGTTCAGCTTCAAAAGTCATCGTAGCCGAGCCCGAAGTGAAGGATTCAGTTCTGAAATCGTCTAACGCTCCAGCGCAATCCATGGCTGAAGTTGAAGAGGACGATGAAATGTCTCTAAACGGTTGGTAATCATATTTCAATTTCCCGGATGGGTACTTCACCTTCCGGGTGAGTACCCTAATTTTTTAAGGTACTCAAATGAAATTCGATTTAAAAAATTCACCTCGGCACATACAGCGTCTTAAGAATATTGCAAACGTCATCAGTGGAATACCTGATATAACCGTTATTATATCCTCTGGCGTAAAAGGCCCGTATTTTAGTCCTTCACGTAATCTTTGTGTTCTTCCAAATGGAGATTACAGCGACCAGAAATTTGTAGAGTTAACTGAAGGTTTTATTTGTCATGAGGCAGGACACGGTAGATATACTGATAGTGACCAGTGGCAGGAAGAAATGGAAGCTGTCTTGTCTTCCTCCCCAGGTTTCCAGTCTCTCGACAGCAATCATGAAGGAATGTTTGATACCCCTGCACTCAAAAGGGCGGCATATGCTAAATCGCGCCGACTGGGGGGGTTGATAAACCTCTTTGATGATATACAGATGGAGCGACAAGTTGGTGGCGATTTTGCCCAGGCGGGTCCCCGTCTTGCCAGAACCTATCAGTTGATGGTTGAGGCAGGTTTGATGACCTGCGATATAACGTCATCCCAGCCTGATCCGGTAAGGTTCCTGGAAGGGTTTTTACTCAATTCAATGCGAGTTGAGGTCCTTAAACAGGAAGGGCAGGCAGCGATACTCGAACCTTTTTTTGAGTTCGCGGCTACGCTTCTGAAACCCTATTTGTCTGAACTTACGGATATCATTCACGACGCACACAGCAGCAGGTGTACCGGTGATGCTATTCGACTGGCCAAACAAACTCTCAGCCTGATCGAGCGCATGCGCGATGAGGCAAAAGAGCGGCAACAGGACCGAGGTCAGACTGATGATCAGACCCCTGATGCTGATGATTCTGATAATCAACCTGAAGCCGAGGAAGAATCAGACAGTAATGCTGATGACGACGCGGATGACAGTGATGCTCAGAGTGATGACCAGAAGTCTGATGCTGATGATTCTAATGCTGAACCAGACCCGGATGAACACTCAGGAAACAATACTGAGGAAGCGACGGGTGAAAGTGAAGCACAGAACGGCAACGAGACTGAAAAGGATGGGCAATCGGACCAGGAAAACGGTCAAGCTGATGAAACTGCTGGTGAAGAGGAAAGTAACTTTTCCTCAGAGCAATGGGCGAAGCTTGAGGCACTTCTGAATGATTTTCTGGAGTGTGATGAAGAAAGCCCGGATTACCATGACCAACTCGCCGGTCTGGTGGAGCAAATCGCTGAGGCTTGCCCTGCGGCCATTAAGGCTGAATTTGGTGGTAGCCCATGGGATTTGCCAGACCTGCCAATTGATATTGATGTTTATAACGAAGCAGTGCGTCTGAGTCAGACCGTGGCCGATGATTTGTCGATGCTACAACAGGCAAATGTCCGGACCATGAATAAGACACGGGACAGAGGCGTTACGTTTGACCCGGGGCGGCTGATACAGGCCCCCATGGGTGTACGGGATGTATTCCGGACACCGGGCGCATCGAAGAGTCGTGGCCACATAGGCATTGTTATCCTCAGAGATATCTCCGCCTCCATGGCCAGTGATGATCGTTATATCCACGCAATAAAAGCCGACCTTGCATTGTCTCTGGCATTGCAAAGTTACGGGAATATGCATGTTGCTAATATGCTTTTTCCCTACAGAACTGAAGCCTGTGAAATTATTAAATCTTTCGACCAGTCGGTGGAGGAAACAATTTCACGGTTCGACCTGGGTAAACCCGGTAGTCATACTCCCACCGGGGATGCTTTAAAGGTCGCACACGATCTGTTGTTAGAGAGTCAGTTCGACAGAAAAATTGTCTTGTTGATTACCGATGGGGAACCAACAAGGTCGAATTATTCAGTTGAGGAAGTATTAAAACTGGCTGATAAGAACGGAATAGAAGTCGCAGGTATTGGAATTAATACCGACGAACTTGAAGGTTTTAAGTCCGGTACTTTCGTAAATGTTGAGGATATCTCAATGCTGGCTTTAGAAGTTAATAAGCTGGTTATGGATATTCTCACCAATTAAAAACTCTACCCGATTGGGGCAAACGGCCCCTTGGGGTTATTTGCTCCTTGAAGGTTAATGGAGCAAATTATGAGTCAGATAAAAACCTACCGTGTTGTGCATGAAGTTGAGGGGCAAAAACATAAGATCCGTATTTTTGGTCGTATAGGTGAAGTCATTAATGACACTGAGCCAAAGGAAATTATTCTTCGGGAAGTTTCTATACCCGAGGATGAAATTCATAAAACTCAGGTGCTCGTTGGTGACTTCATTCAACGACTGGAAAAACAGGGCTTCACTGAAGCTTAATTTTATGAGGGCCTTAACTGGCCCTCTTTCTTAAATTCTGCGTTGTGGGTTTCTCAATGTCCTCTGATACGCAGAAGACATTGCGAAACCCACAATGTCAGATAAGAGAGAATAAAATGACTTATGTTTCCTCAGCAGTTCAGGGCAGCCCGCAGGAAATTTCCGAACACTTTATAAAACTTGTCCACGCCCGCATAGCGGAAGTGGGCGGATGGCGTTCAGTGTTTGAAAAAATCGCTGCTTTTGATTTAGCCGTCACGAAAGCCCCTGGACAAGTGGCTTGCCCCTTTACCAATGCGGGTAAGTCTAAGTTCAGATTCCGCCACAAAGATTTGTACACGGGTTGTGCCATTCACAATGACTTCCCGATAAATGCCTTCTGTGATGGGATTGACGTGCTGGCTGAATATTATCAGATGAGCAAAACGCAGACGTGTAAGAAGATCCTGACAGATTTTTTTGGCATGGATTTGGCTGCACCGATGACGCGCTCGGACATAGAAAGTGAGCGTAAATATCACGAAATCGTGAAGCAACATGAGTCTCTGTCAGCTGAAGAGATTGCGACCCGGCTTCGTAAACTTGAAGTTATGTATCACTACACTCGCGAAATTAGCCCTGATTCACCGGTTGCTGAGTATCTCCGGAAGCGTGGACTTTCACGTATCCTGAGTCACCTGCCCGCCGACCTGGGCTATAACCCTCGCCTGTACTACTGGGATAAAGACGCGCAGTCCAGTCTGATTTATCCGGGGATGGTGGCCATTCTGCGGGATACTCGCGGGCGGGCCCTGACCTTGCACAGAACGTACGTTGAAAAGAGTGGTGATAAGGCGCCTGTAGAGACTCCGAAACTGATGATGAAGCCACCTGCGGATCTGCTTGGTGCTTCAATTCAGCTGTTCGATCCACACTATGCCAAAGGGTCTAAGACCTGGACGCTCGGTGTGGCCGAAGGAATTGAAAACGCGCTGTCTGTAACTGAAGCGACTTCAACACCGTGCTGGGCTGCAAGCTCAGCCTGGTGTCTGGAGAACGTTGTCATTCCCGATTCTTTATTGCCCCCTCCGGACGTTAAAACTATTCAGTTTTACATCTGGTCGGATAAGGATCGTGCTAATAGTCAGGGCCTGTGTGCCGGTCGTGAAGCTGCAAATAAGCTTCAGGCTCGCATGACAGAGTTTCTGACAAAGCGCTATCCAGCTTCAGAACTGACAGTGACAGTATTCGAACCAGATAGTGAGATCCCTGAAGGCAAGAAGGGGATTGACTGGAACGATGTGCTGAATCTGGCTGGTCCAGACGGTTTCCCTGTTATCTGGGGACCTTCGAAACTGGCTCAGCTTTAAACCCGATAACTCCCCCGCATTTTGCGGGGGGGGTATCCTTTTTAATAAAGATTATGCAACCTTTATTAAAAAGGAATTACCGTTTTTCTTCGTGAAAATCACTCGCCTTTTGGGTGAGATTTACGGCTGAGATGCTTGCTCAGTTTAATAAATGTGCGGTATTTCTGGCTACGGTCGGATTTGCGACATGGTATATCCATAAAATCTAAAACCCATAACGGGAGTATTACCGTTATGGTAATGCTCTCATTTATCCTGGAGAGCATTATGAAAGTATCTTTAAAAACTGAGATTTATAATAAATTAGCTTCTGTGATCAAGTCACATATTATACCGAACCCGTCAGCGATTTATCATCTCTATGACAATGAGGTAGATTTGAGAATTTTGAAACAGAGCATTGATGAAAGTGACAGAAGCCTGCTGTATATAGTAAGACCTACAGGTACCTGTATGCTGCGTTGCGACCGCTATTTCTTTCCGGAATATTATGTTACCTGCCGTGGGAATTACCGTGAATTTTCTTATGTTCACCTTGATTTGCAGACCGGAGATCACCGTAATATTGATTGGGAAGAAGCGCAAAAAATTCTGTCTAAGCCTATGTCGCTGCCTGTCCGGAATGGCCTTGGCAAATTTGAATATCTGACAAAAGTAGTGGATGATTTGCGCAACAAGGGTTATGCCGATTATTTGCCAGCATATAACCTTGATGAATTGCGTAAGTTTGCAAAAGATGACGGGCGTCCTTCGCTGGTTAATTATATTGATAAAGTGATGACGTTAATGTGATTTCTAATTGCACATTTAGTTATCTTAATCCCTGATGGGCTCTCCATCAGGAGGCCCTCATATCTATGGTGGCCTTATGAAATTTTTAACTAAACTGGTAACCGCTGTTTTATTAAAAAATGGTGTTGAACCTGTAAATGTGGAAGTGAAGACGAGATTTTCGTTGGAACAACCTATTGATGACTGTTCTTTAAGTATTTATTGCAAGGTTTCTCAGCTGGCCGTATTTATCCCCGGTTATATAGCTACGTTCAAAGAAAGCGTATTGGCTTTTGATGTCGAGCTTGAACTCCAGCAGTTGCTGTCGGGTGCTGATGTGCTTTGTGATGAGTATGAGTCGCTGGGGTATATTTCGGTATGGTTAGAACTACACCGAGAGCCGCAGCGGCAACGGGATTACAGGAAAAGCTACTTTGGTTTGTCGGACGCTCATTGCGAACTGGCGAACCAGCTGGCGCATGCTTGGGAGCCCAACATCAGTCAAATGGCCAGCTCATGGCTGCTGCACATGGACGAGTTTATGCGTTATGTCCGAAATACCCTGTCCCGGGAGATGCAGTTTATGCTGTCCCTGATTGATGACCTGCATCACATTGCGCTCAGCCGCAGTATACCGCAGATCATTAAGACCGTAACGCATGGTACTGACGTGCTTACGATAGAGTTGTCTCGGTTAGACTCAGAAACAATTGACGGGCATTTGCGCAATAACACGCCTGTGAGCACCAGAAAAAATGCAGCTGATTATATCCGACGGATTCAGTCGTTCGCTCAAACCGGCGGTCGTCTGGGTTACGTAACCTGCCGTCATTTCAGATCAGGTGTACCTGTCTGCCGCTCTTTGCCCGCGTTTTTGCGAAACAGAGGGCTTGGCAGTGATCGGAAACAACTGAACCGGCTGATTACTGATACGGTTGGAGGAAGGAATCAGGATATTGGTTTGTGCGATTTTTGATGCAGACCAGATCCTGTAGTCAGTTGTAATAGCTTCCAAAATTTAACTCTCCTGAGGGACTCTCCCTCAGGGAGTTGTTCCTCATTTCTTATCGAGGAATGAAAAATGAAATGCATCCAAAATTTGATAGCAGCAACGTTGATTAAGAATGGCTTTGCACAGTGTTCCGGCATTCGCATTACGCAGGACATCCTTCAGGCCAAACGGTTTGTTGTCGACGTTGATATTCCGGTCAGTTCGTTACTGCCATTCCTTGGAAAATATCTGGCATCAAATTGCCAGGGATATTCAGGGATTGCTGATGACCACCCGTTAGGGATGTACTGCCGGAGCGCGCATTTGCTGTCTGCTGGGCCCGTGAATCTATCTTCTTTACGGTTCTCGGTACCGTTAACTCTTACCCACCTGCACTTGCTCAGTGGTCAGCCTGAACTGCTTCATTCAGGCCCAAATCGTGACCGGCTGGAGTATGTTTTTTACCGTACTTCCACGGCCGGAAAGGATCTGATACTGGGGTTGGTTGAGAAGGGCAGTGACTTTATATCCTTCATTTTCGACCGGTTGCAGACGTGCCTGATGGCTGTGATGCCTTTGGCCCGGTCTCTGCTGGAAAAAGTGCTGGAGAACAGCGTTACGCGCCCTTTGTGTGAGTTTATCAGCGAACGTTATGGCGTGACTGCCAAGATCGTGGTGGAAAAGGTCGTGCCCGGGATGGTTGACGAAATACTCTGTAATGGGTGGACCGTTGAAACGCTTTCCGAAGCCGACAAATATCTGATCCACCTTCAACGGTATCTTTCAGGTCGAGTCATGAAACGCCATATCTATGCTGAAATACATCAGCCGGAAAATGGGGTTTCGACAGTGAGTACTCTGGCTGGAAAATATTCAGCACCGGTTATCGTCACAGAATACCGACTAACCGGTATAAAATGCGATGCTATATTTCAGAAGGCCATCAACCACGCAGTGAAGACGTTACAAGACGTCAAGTGCTCGCGTGATCAGGATGCCCTCTACATGTAAATTTTTAACCCTCAAGGGATTTCGCTTCCCTTGGGAGGCATTCCCTTTCCATTAAGGAAGTGCCTATGTTTAGCGAATTTGATAATAAGCAATTTGTCTGCGCGAAGATTAACTCTTTAGGACTTAACGTAAAGTCTGATAACGTGTTTTTAGTACTCGCAAAATCCGGGAACAACAGTTCCTCAATCCGTGCTGAGTTTAAATCACATGAGTTGTCTCAATTAGTAGATATGTATGTGGACGAGTTGATCGCATCGAATGCCCCCTTCCTTCAGACTGAACCTTTACGGGTGAAGTTGAAGTATTTTCTTCAGGTATTCGACAAACTCGGCTATGGCACCTTTTTGCTTAAACATTCTGACACTTCGGCAGCGGATATTGGCTTCTTTGATATATGTGATTTAGTTAAGAAGCGAATAGAACTCACCTGTTCGACGCCAGATTCTGTAAAAGATAAATATAGAAGTTTAATGGAAGTGGAAGGGAAAGTTTTGATTTCTCGCCATGCATTAACCCATTTCTATCATTCCGAATATTTAGATTTTATTAGCTACTGCCGTAATAAGCTTATCGATGTGTTGGGGGCTGTATACTGGACGTTTGTGGATATGACACGCACGTATTCACTTTTGAACCAGTATCAATACAGCCGAAAAATTAACAAGGATTGGACGTTGTCTCTATCTATTGATGACACATCATATCCTCTTCACATGCATGAACGATATATTAAGCGTGATACTGCGAATGGAGAACAACTGATTAACCGCAATAATGAAGCTATCAATAAACTTTATATGGATGTCGCGTCAGGTGATTCTGTGCCTGTTCATATTAAAGTGGATGTAATGGCTCAGGGCGGTGTGTGTATCTATTCAGGCTTACTTGCGGCCAGTGCAGCGTACAGCCGTAAAGCAGAGATAAAAATCCACAACCGGAAGGAGCTCCTGAAGGAGATCATTCCTGTAATCAGATGTCTCCAGGATGAACGGCAGTATGTAGCTTAACTAGCCGTTAAACACGAAAAAGCATTTAAATTTAACTCACCTCACGGGGAAGCAGCTTTCCCGTGGGGAAGCTCTTCCTTGTAATTAAGAAGGAAGACAATATGTTTAATTATGATGACATGAAAAATTATGTGCGTGCTGAACTGGGCGGCATGGGGATTGATTTTGATGAGGCTGACATTATTGCTTCTGTATGTCATACACAAGGCGATGAGGTCTCACTATCCTGCAAGCTAAAAGGTTCTGACCTTATAGATGCCGTCGATATCTATATAGGCACTTTATCAGCTTGCACGCCTCTGAGTGCAGAGCACACGGCCCTCAGTAAAAAAATTAAATCCCTTCTCTCGGCATATGATAATTTGGCCTATGAGGAAATTATCATTGAAGGGAAACACTATGCCAGCAGCCTGGTGGAGTTTGAACCAGTCGTGGATGAAATCCTTGCCCACAGTGCTGACGTAACCCAGCGGTCGGGTTTTGATCTCCGGACCTACAACCATTTAATGGAAGTGAACGGGGAAGTGCATATTGCACGTTTTGCCCTGCAAAAATTCTGGGATACTGAATTCGAAGCATTCGTTGAATATTTACAGGATTTACTGACCGAGAGTTTGTACCGGGCATACGCAACCTTTTCCAGTATAAGTATGGCCATCTACGGACTGAGTGAATATGAGTATAGCCGCCGGATTTACGACGGTTTAACGCTTAATATTACTCTAATGGACGAGATGGACTCTTTTGGATACGAAGACTGTTATATGGATGAAGTAACATTGCCTAACGGTAAAGTTATTCAGAAGCGTAACAATGAAACGATTATCAATATTTTCAATAGTGCAGCTGACGAGTCGAGCCTTCCTGCTGTGATGCGCATTTTATTTACTGATGAGAATGGAGACGAAGTTTATTCTTCATACTCAGGAACGTATGTCTCTAAAGAAAAAAATGGGATGCTGAAAATTGCAGACCGGACAAGCCTTTTGAGTGAGGCGTTCCACGAACTCAGAAACATCATGACATTACCTGCCTCCCGTGCAGCTTAGATGTAGATGTCCTTAAAATATGTAAGATGTAACGATAAAAAGGTACGAGCTCCCGCGAAGGGGGTTTGTGCCTTTTTTTTTGCCTGTACCGTGCCGGGTGGCGATCTGGTTCACCAGTACACCGGGTAACACTTTACGGGACAATGACATTTATAAACACGCCTGACCCATCATCAGAAATGTGCTAAAGCAGGGAAATCAGGCCGGTTAGTGAAAAAATCAGCCCACCCGGATTTGTATACTGTTTTCAACAGCGTGAAAGGAGATTTTATGACCCGCTTCAGTTCCCATAGCCAGTCCGTGCAGGTAAATGCCTTTTCGCCGGTTGAGTCTGAATTCCTTTACAAACACACGGCTTTCAGCATCGAGCGTTTACTGAATAATCCCGATGATAGTCAGCTTGAATATCTGTTTGAGCGGCCTGCTGATGCGGTACGGGAGGAACTGATGTTGAGGTTCCTCCGTGGAGAGCAATATATAACGACGGTGACGTGCAGTAATTTTTCTGCGGAAAATGGTTGTCTAGGCCACGTGCCGGAGTAGCGTTTCGTAAGGCTGTTTTAAATACCCTGAGAATTAAAATTAATGTTAACCGAATCGTTCTATGACTGCGTGATATATGCCGTTACGGCGGTGATCCTCATCTCTGCATTTTGGGAAAACAAGCAAAGTCGCTTTGCGTCTGTTTTTTTCTGGGGGAGTGTGGTGTTAACGGTCCTTCTGGTTGTCGCTGCGGCCACCAACTGGTGGTTATACCGTTCTGCTCTGGGCGGGGTCATTGTCATTTTCATAGTCAGCGGGTTATGCATGACCCGGTTCAGGCTGGTTGTCTATGCGCTGCGATTTCAGAAGCTGACTTCAGGCCTGGCGCAACGGGTGCGGGCAGGATGTCGGATCTTACTGGTTCTGCCTGAAGGTGAAGAAGAAAAAGAAGTGCTTCTGTCCCGGCTGCGTAAGGCCTTAACGGACGACGCTTTTATACATGTACCCGGAGCTCTCGGGCCGCGTTCGGATGATGTGTTGAGTCGACTCTCCGCTCTTCATTCAGCGGGTACCGGCTACCTACTGGTTTGTGAAGGGCAAGTCGCAGCCAGGAGCTGGCTGAGCGTGGTTGAGAATGGTGACCCGCAAACCTCTATTGCTGTTAATTTTCATTTGATCCCTGATCTGGAGTGAGAACGCATGACAAGTGAACTGGACCCTCTGAGCCGTGACGATATTCCGTTTGATACCCGCAATCAGGTGCGCCTGCATTTAAGTCGCGGCACACATAAAATGCTGGCGGGTGCTAAAGCCATACTTCAGACGCGGGGGCTTGAGGACGTAGCCATTGAAGATTTGTTGCGAGCCTGTCTGGAGGAACACCAGCCGATTGACATGGCCAGTATTTATCTGGAACACCTGCTTAAACAACGTGGGAATAGCATTTGTGATTATTAGGGTACCGGAGGTTGTTAGATTTCCTGCTTGCTGTGTTTAGATAGCGGGTATAGCCGATAAATCAGGGATCAACATGCAAAGTAAGGGTAAAAGCACCGTGGTAGAGAGAATTTATAAAGAAGAATTAGCGTTGTCGTTGTCATGCTGGATTTTCTCTTCCTCGCTTAGTCAGTGGGACACACGGATCTTTTATGGCGTTGAGGTTGCGCCTGGTGAAAATGTGGGTCCGGATCCCCGGCGGGAAGCCTTTTTCCGCTTTGTGGTTAACGAAGACGGTTTTGATGCCGGAAAGCAGGCTGACGGTCTGGATTTATGCTGCTTTTCAATGCCGCGTGACGCCATACCGGGCGAAGAGTTTTCAGAATTCGAACGAATGACTGTACTGACCGGCGAACTGGTTAACGGTTTGCTGTTGTCTCTGCCGGAATATCTGGATATGCCGGGACCTCTTGCCTATCAGATCCGGGATGAAATAAACGGTTTTAATGCGCTGGCGGGGGACGGGGTCTTCCATGGCTGGGGGACATCGGCCGAGCTGTGGAGAAATGAAATCTATCCGCGTACCACGATCCAGCTGATGAATACGGCCGCAATCCATTAACCGACACAGGGGGAAGGCTTGCAAAAAAATTTGTTTCTTCTGGAGTGGAAGCTCTGTCAGTCGCGGGCCTGGTTGGGCTGGATGGTTCTGTGGACAGGGATCAGTTTTATCCAGCTATTTGGACTGCTAATGACCAGCTATCTCCTGGGCCACTCCATTTTACCCCCGGTATGGCTTTTGATTTGGCTATCTCCCTTACCGGGTTTTATGGTGAAGGTCCGGGCCGTCGAACTGGACAGTATGCTGGTACAGTCATTTTACCTGGCGGGGATTAACATTTTCACCCGCCGGGTGCCGTTGATGCCGGGAACCTGGTCTGTTGACCGGGTGAACGGACGCTATCGGCTGAACAGGATCACGCAGGATGGACATACCGTGCATTACCCGTATCGCCCGTGCCAGCTGCCGTTATTTCTGACGCCAGAAATTATAAGTTCGACCAGGAGCAGCACCGATGAGTGAAAATCCAGAAGCGGTCAGCGCGGCGACTTCCTGTTTGCTGTATGTTCATCAGTACCGTGATAAACGCGGGAATGGTTTAAGCGTGACCAATGCCCTGATCCTGGACTGGCTGGACTCCGCAGAACGTCGCGGGCTGTGCTCACGACCTGCTCTCAAGTGCCTTCGCAACGCGCTTAAAAAAGCCAAAAAGAACCAGGTGAAGGATTTGATGAGTATCCTTGAGCTGCTCATTGAGGGTGATGGCGCAATACCGGAAATTCCGAACTCTCCCTTAGCCCGGGTACAGGATCTGCGTGATGCATTGACCCGACGTGGCTGGTGGGTAAAATTCGGAACCCAGACGGACTGGGAGAGGCTGGATCTGCTAAGCCGCACCGTCTGTTTTGGTCTGCTTACCGACGTCGAACGCTGCTTCGATTTTCGGGGTCAGCAGATTGAGCCTTTATCCCTGTACTTTACCGGGGAGTGCCAGGACTTTGCGAAAGAGGCGCATCTCTGCGGATTTCATTGCCAGGCAGGACAGCCGGAATCGGTGGATAACATCCTGGTCTGGCGCTGCGACATTTATTCGGGAGAGGTCTATGACGACCGAAAGACTGACAGAGCTGCATGATGTGATTCTCACTGAGATCGACCGGCTTGGAGAGTATCTCGATGCTCATCTACCCGTCCGTTCGACGTTGATGAAGATCCACCCCGTAACGCGGCATAACGAGCGGATGCAGGTAATCAACAGTCTGGATGTTGATACCACTGATGATGTATCACCGAAAGCGATCCTGGATGCTCTGAAGCACTTTCAGGTATCAGATATCGCAACACTGTCGACCGAATCGACCAAAATCACCCAGAAATATCCCGGTATTATTATTGTACCGGGTGATCCTAAGGTACTTAATCGGCACATCGAAGCCATTAATACTGCAAAAATTACTTTTGCTTCGGCCTTGAGAAAAGTGGCGGCAGATAAATCTCGCCGCTTTGAGAAGGTACACCAACAGTTCCCGGGGCTTATTGTTCAGCAGGCAACGCGAAAAATTTACTTTGTAGAGGGGCAACTTAATAAAGTTACTTTTTCATGGCGAATGCACCGTAATCAGGATGTGAAAGACCATTCCCAGCTGATGAGTCTTTTGGAAAAGCGTCTCGCAGTGGCCAAAATGTCCCCTGCCACCAACGGACCCGAAAAACTGGTCGAGATTGAGAAAGCTATCGATGCTCTGGAAAACCGTGTGCTGAAACAGGGAGAGTCATTTCGCCTACGTCGCGATAATGCTTTCCCTGTTCCGATTGCCCATCTGTTTGTGAAGCGTCCAGAGGATCAGCAACGAGCTGGTGGAAAGTACCTCGATGTGAATTATTTTGTTAAACCGGCTTCGCTGCCGTTTTTCGCAACGGGTAATGACCCAGAAGTGACTGTTCTGAAAACGTGGTATCCGCGAGAACCAGGCAAAGTGCGTAAACAAGATCTGGAGTACTCCGACCTCTTGCCCGGGGTGGAGACGGGTATCTATATCGTCAGAGATGCTTGAGGAGAGCATATGCAATGGATTTCTACCGCCAGCCAGCAAATTGATGAGCGCCTCTACATGGTGTTCTTGTGGGCGAAAAAATACCATGCCGATTCTATTCACCGGGTGGTCTACACCGTGGATCTGCAAAAATCACGACACCCAGCGCAAGAGGATCAGGTACGGGCAGAGTTGCTGTGCGGAAACTATTTTCTGTTGCGCAAGGAAAATCAGATTGATCATCTCTGGAACGGCCATGAGCTAAGCTGGCAGGCTTACACACCCGCCCTCCAGTCCCTGCTGCTGGGGAAAGACGTCCCGGAAACACTGCGTCCGCTCGCCGATTATATGCATATGCGCTGGCAGGGTTTAACCATGGTGCCCATGACCGGCACTCTCCGGACGTCAGCGATGGAAGATGGCATTTGCTGGGTCAAAGTGGATATGCGCTACTACTGGCGTAACGAGGTCGTCGAGTCTGTGCTGGGGCCGGTGCAGGTGACGCAAAAGGCACTGGTCCGGTTCGGCACCATGGCCAAACATGATGCCAATGCGAGTGCCCTGCGAATGCTGAGCCGCCGGTTGACGTCAGAGTTTCTTATCGAGTTTGAGATGGAGGCACAGGAACTCAGTCGCAAGCAGGAGATGTTCGGGACGAAAGACGTCAAAATGTACTTTCATTCGCACTACCCGAGCCAGAAATTGCTGCTGGTCCGCACTCACGGGAAGGAATGGATGATGGTCGATGCGTTTTTGTTCCATCATACCAAACCAAAAAATAGCGGTAAGACGGCCAGGCGTAAACCCAAAACCAACGTCGCGGTTAACTAAAAAAAGGAGTGCATTAGTGCAACTGGCAATTATGATTGGCATTGTCATCTTCATGGCAATCGGTGCTTCTTTTCTCACCAATTATTGCGTCACGGTGCTGGAAAAACTCTATTTTAAACAGGCGCTGAGCATGGAGTACTTTGCCTGGCTTCGGGTTATGTTCGCGGGCATTTTGTATGTCTTCGTACTGGCTATTCCCACCTTTGAGCTGATCTACACCCTGAAACTGATTTCACTGGCCAATATTGCAATACAGACCATGAAGCTTAATGGGGTCTACAAACTTAAGCGCAGGAATGGCACTATGCCGGTCAAACCAGTTTCGCCGTTGGCCCGGTTTAATCCCTTTAAAAAGAAATGAACGTGATAACTGCCAGCTCCTGTAAGTACTGGCGTTTAATTGTTAAAAAAATAAAGGGGGAAGCATGAATAAAAGATGCTTGCTAATGGCCATGAGTTTGTTGCTGTACGGCTGCGATCAATTTTGTGAAACTGGTGTGAATACCCTAAAGCAGGATATCGCTCGTGATGCGATGAAGATCCCCTCCATTGTCATCTATCCTGGCTGGACGATGGACGATCATGGCAAGCCTGCAACGGTGTACGGCACCAACCTCTGTCCGGAGGGTATATTCAGCAACGTGAGTGAGAATGGATGTCTGGTAATTGAACCTGCTGATAAAACCGTCACGGTCAGTGTTCTTGCTGCTAATTCCGGCATCAATAAAGCACAACATGAAACCTGGCTCGTTGAGCGGTCGGGTGCTGCTCCTGATGATGTTATCAGGCTGAAGCGTCCGGATAAGACGTATATCAGTGAGTGGAAAGGCACCAGCGGTCAGTGGAGCATGTCATATTCTGCTGAATGACAATTAAGGCTTGGAAGATGAATAACACGGTACCAGTGGTCAGAAAAAAGCAATATTTAAAAGCTCTGCTAAAAACGATAGTGGCCATCTATGTGGTCATTTTTATAGCCTCTTTTACAGAGTTCCAGATCTGGGTTCATGCCGATAAATACCCGTCGTGGCTGGCAAAACCTCTCGCTATAAAGAATTATCCGCCGTCCATGACCGATGGGGGATTGTTCGAGTATGTGGATAAAGTGTGCGGCCCTACACGGGGTATGATTGCCTTTTCGGAAAAGATCAACGGGCACTTTGTCCGTTGTGATCATGCGCTCTCCGCTACCGCGTGGTGGCACGGTGTGTATCGCATCGTGCCTGAGTCATCGAATTAAAAAACAGGGCAGTACACGTTACTCGCCTGGAAAAAACGGGCCATCAACCGGGCCCGAACGCGATTTGCCGCTTCACGCCTCCCGAAAGGCCTCACGCATAAACAGCGTCATTGCCTTGTTCCCGGCTTCGATATTGCGAATATAACGAAGCACCATTTCCTCGCTTGACCAGTTCCCCATTTCCATAATTTGCACCAACGTGAACCCGTTCTGCGCAAGCTGAATGGCACCGCCTACGCGAACGCTGTGACCGGTCCAGCACAGGCTCTCATCCTCATCGGGGTTCAGCGTGTGCCAGAGAGAGTAAAACGCCCTTAACAGGGTGTCCTTGCTAAGAATTCCTTCATCATCGGCCTTTTCCTCCTCCACTTCCTGAACTACCGTCCTGCTGGCCCGATAGGGCATGTTGTGGCGCTGAAGCAGCGTATCGATATCGTTGCCCCGGCTGCGAAGTCGCCAGCCTTCAGGCATATAACCGGTGTCGTGCGCGTTCACCGCCTGAAAGAGAAATTCCGTCGGGTGGGTGCGCCCATCCTTGCCAACCAGGTTCATCAGTCGCAGGAGGCTGGTGGAGAGCTGCGGTGACAGGCGATAGGACAGATTGGTGCTGGCAGTGGTTTTAGTACGGTATACCGACAGGGTGAATGCAAGAGACATATCATCCAGCCGGAGATCCTGGAGCCGGATCCGGCGGATTTCTACTGAGCGGAGGAGCGTCTCAAATCCCAGCCAGATAAGGCACAGGTCACGAAGCTTCCTGACGGAGTGGGTCCCGGCATAGAGGGCTATCAGTTTTTTGAGATCGGGAAGCATAAAGGGCGTTGCCTGACGCGTTACCGTCTGACGCCGGGTTTCATCATTTTTCAGGGTTTCCAGAATGAACCAGATTTCTGAAGAGAGAACGCCGGGTGCATCGAGCCCTTTTTTATGAATGCTGTTTAAAGCCTGGACGCAGCTGACGACGCTACTGCGGCGAAGCCTGCCTCCCAGGTGCTCGACAAAAGCTTCAAAAGCTTCCGGGTGTGCCGGTATAGCGCTGGCGGGCCAGCTGGTTTCGTGGGCTGCATTGGCGTAATACCAGTCCCCCCAGACTCGCATCCAGTGCAGGTATGTTTTGGCTGTGTTGAATTTGAGATGAGAGAAATAGCGGACCAGGCGGGTCATTAACCGGCCGTCGGTGTTTAACCGTGCAACCTGCGTTAGCACGTCGGCCTCCGCAATACGGTGGGTTATTTCTTTCATAAATCGCGTTGCCTCGCCACTGGATGAATCAACAGTAATGATAACATTGCCTATATCCAGATAAAATAAGCTGACAGCACCAAAAGTAGGATATGCTAGGTGCATAAGACTATGGGACCAGGCTCGCTGATGCGAGAATTAATTATGACGGACAAGTACTAACATAAGGCCAAACATGTCTGAAAGTAAGCAGCAATATCTGATGAAATTCCGTAAATGCTCTACCTTTGAAACCCTCGATCTTGTATTCGAACGCATTAGTGAGAAAACCGCGAATGTCGATTCAATGGAGTTATCCGGCGCTTACGATCACCGTAAGGCCGAGCTGACCATGAAGAAGCTTTACGATAAAGTCCCAGCCAGCGTCTGGGCATTTGTCAGATAACAGGAATGTCGAAAATTAATATATTTTGCATCCGAATAATAAAAAGTAACTTTTTTAATATTCAAACACTGAATTGTGAGTACAAGAATATTGACCCCCTGAGAGAAAATATCTAACTGCCCATTCGATATACTGTCTCCGGAATGAAGAGGGGGATGGCGAATATGCGAAAGAGTTACACCTACGGCATACCGTTCGGTATACACAAAAAAACAGGGCAGATCCTCGATATCACCGAGGTGGAGCGGGGAACGGACTGCGGCTGTATCTGCCCCGGCTGTAAGACAGAGCTGGTGGCTAAGCAGGGAGAGGTCAACCTCTGGCATTTCGCTCACTCGACGGCGCTGCTCGGCGACTGTGATGGACTGATGCAGGCTATCCGGGCCAAGATCATCGAGATCCTGAACGAACAATGTCAGCTGGCGGTGCCGCACGTGCTCGAAGGGTACGAAGGTGGAACAGTCACGCTGGACAAAGTGGAAGAAAGCCAGCGTATGTTTGGCGCTACCGCCGATCTGGTAGTCACTATTGATAAGCTCCGGGTCGGGGTATTTCTGGATCTAGACCGAACGCTGGCATCCTGCCTGTCCTTTGAGCAGCTCCATCCTTCTGAGCCGGTCGCCGCCCTGCGGATAGACGTGCCTGATCTCGAATTCGAGCTGGGCCGGGTACAACGAGGCGAGCGGCACTGTACCTACAGCGAATGTATCGAGGAGCTCATCACCGGGGATGCTGCGTCCCGCGAGTGGTTGTATCATCCGGTGCTTCATCAGCTCAATGGTGAAAAGCAAAAAATCTATCATGGCCGGGAGCCAGCGGAAGCCGGTCCACTTCGGCAGCGGCTGGCCGACCATGCCATTGTCATGCGGGACACCTTACCTGCCAGCAAGAATGCGTTAATCATGCAGCGTCGGGCGACGATAACCTGTCTGAGTCGGCTGACGGTACGGGGTACCGAGATAGCTCAGACCGACGAATTTCCACTATTCCTGCGTTACTTCCGGCTGCACTGTTTTGAGAATTGCGACACGGTGAGCATCGAAAAACTGGCAATCTTTTCAGACATGATAGCCGCCACCGAAGAGGGGCAGCGCCTCACTCAGGAGGAGCGGGACTATCTGGGGGAGCTGGTCCGCATCGGGTACTTTAACCAGCGCCTTTGCGAGGCGTTCGTCACGAAAAGCGATGACCCGGAACCGGAGAAAGGGTATTCCGGGGAGCTCTTCTAGCGCCATCGGGGCCATCATCTGCCGGTCCGACAGGGATGGCTGAGCCCGATGGCCGGTAGCCCCCTTAATTCCACCGGATACTGTGCAGTGCGTCACGCAGCTGTGTCCTGACCTTGTCATCTCCGCTCGATTTAAACGAAGTGGTCACGATAGCGGTGGCGTTCCCGGCGGGAACCTGCTGCATCTCAACCTGCCAGAAAGCATCTGTTTTGCCATCCGTTCGCTGATAGCGTGTCACAACACTGGCTTTGCCTGCCAGTTCGCCGACCGAGCAGGCAGGGGCGGTGACGATCTTCATTCCCCATTTACCAAGGGATTCTCTCAATGGACCCGCCATAAGACGGCACATTTCATCCAGATCCGCTTTGCTGGCGCCTTTGATATCTGCGTCGGTCAACCTTGCTGATGAAAAAGAGGCCCGAAAAATTCCGGAATTCCGCCGTGCGTCGGAGTCTGAATTAGCGGCGAGCGGCGTCAGACTTGGGGGAGTGCCGTCAGCCGGTACACGGTTTTTAATCGCGGTTATTTGGTCTGAAGACAACAGATGCCAGCTTTCAGGAAGCTCAACACTCATGCCATTGCCCACCACATAACGATGATGGCCCGGGGACGGGAGTGCGTCCGGTGAAGGCAGCTGTGAAACCGCAGTGGAGGGGTCAGCCTGCACATTGTTGCGTTTTGGTTCTGCGGCGAAGAAAAATATAATTTTAAAGGCAATAAAAACGCCGACCATAAACAGAATTTTCTTTAACGTTTTCATTCAGTGTTCCCGGTCATATACGGACGATTGGCCCGCTTGTGTACGGGCCGGGGCAGGTAAAATGGAGAAATGAAAAAGCCAGAATGGCCAGTTACGACACCTTGTCCCTGAGCCATCGGGTCAGCCCGGTGGATACGATGAGTTCTGCCAGCCGGTTGGGGCCAATCAGGGTGACGCCATCATGCACACGATCCTCACGCAAAGCCCCCCGGTGCCAGACAAAGAACATCCGGCTGTAGCTGTGGCTTGCCTGGAACAGTGACAGGTATTCAGACAATACCGACTCGTCGGCGACAGACTTCACCTGGACGAAGGCCCGCTCTCTGGTGGTGGGCAGCTCCAGTTCAATATCGACCATCTTCTGTGTCCTGCCAAGGGCGCCGGTTCTCCGCCAGCCACTGGCGGAAAAAATCAGATCCACAAGGAGCTCAAAATCCTGCCAGGTCAGCAAACTACACAGCCCTGATATAGCCTTCAGGTACTGCGCTTCAGCAAGGTCGGCGGCGATAATCTCTGGTGAAAGTTCGTCATTGATTTTGCGAAGAGCGTAGCTGGCGAGGCGCACATCGCAGATGGTCCCCCGGTAGTTCTGGGTCGCGAGAAGCTCACCGCTGAGGACGCTGTAGGAAAGAAGGTGACCGGCCAGACTGATGCTGTGCCAGCCGTTAACTGTCGGTCGCATCCTGCTGCCATCTTCCAGTTCGGTGACGTCACCGCAGGGCTGGCACCAGTGCATCAATCCCTGACTGAAGGTGATGAAGACTATGTCGGGGGTGGCGGTGTAAAACGCTTTTATCTGCCTGACATCACTGGTGGCCGTCGACGGATTATTATTCCTGAGCGGTAACCAGACTTTATGCACGTCCTCCCACTTTCCCTCAAGGCACATTTGGTGGGGCGTATCATGGTATCCGAACCGGATAGTGCCGGTAGCAAGACACTCGGGCTCCCATTCACCCCCTTCGCCCAGTTTGATGTATTTCACTTCCCTTGCCTGGATCTTTTCCATTAAGCCTCACGTTGTTGACTGGATATGATTCAGATTTTACGCCTGAATTCGAATTGACGCGTACTTTCGCATGATCGGTTTAACGGCACCTCACACAGGCAACCGGCAGATGGAAAGAAACTACCTGATAGCGGCAGATCCAGGCCGGTAGTGAAAAAAACGGCGCCAGCGAACCAGTACAATGGACGCTGTCAGTTTTCACATTTCACTGAGGGGAAGCGAGTGACGATCACGGAACAGTTTCAGCAGCACGCTGTGGCCCATATGCAAAACCTGAGTGCGGAAGCCCGGGCGGCATGGGCGACATTTTCGGAAGAGGGCGAGTGTGTCTCGATATCCTGTGAGGTGTACCGGGGATATCTGGGGCGCCACACCAATGCAGAATTTGTTGAGATGGCCACGTCGCACAACGGCATCCGTCCGGATGAATATTTTATCCCCTGGCTGGCGGGTCCACACGAGGTCATCGGCACGGTGACCCGCGATGATGCTTCCCCGGCTCCGGTGTATTTTTTCCGGCACAACGGGGTATATGCCATGGCCATCAGTGAAACCCAGGTCATGGATATGTGGCTGAGCTGGCCTCGTTATCCGGAAGGCTGGTAACCGGATGCGATACTCGATGCAGACCCGGGCGCTAAACCAGCAGCGTACCCGGGGAAGGGTAAGCAATCTGCATGTCATCATCCCACAAGCCCCTGCTAAGCCCAAGGGAGCTGTCAGGCTTCGCCTGATTTTGACTTTATCGCCGATCTTCAAGACGATAACTCTTTGTTTTCTTTTTATTTCCTCGTCATCTCCTCGAAACACGCGGGGCGCCCGTCAGGGTGACAGTGTTGCATGTTGGGGGAGGTCAGGTATGGGCGGAAATGGTGAGGTTTCTGACGGTGTTGACCTGCCCACTCTTTATATTGGGATGATGACATGCACAATACTTAAAACCTCATGAGCGCTCCGTTTAAGGAAACAGTCTGCGGTGCCGGTGACATCGGATATGCTGCGACTAATGAACAGAACTTAAAGGCTAATGACCATGATTAACATTCAATACTGCGGCATGCATATTTCACAAATCGCCGAAGAGGAATTCGGATATGGGTTTGACCCAAATGAAAGGTGGCCATCCCTTGTCCTGGCATCGAGCGAAACGGTTCCCGCTGTTGGCTCCAGTGAGTGGCGACTGGCATCTGAAGATTGTGGTGGGTTTTCTTGCGATACTTTTGACGCGGCCGTATTGCCACTTTCAATACGCTCTCAAATTGCTACAGTTCTGGAAAGTATCGTTGAGGAGCGCTTCACCAGCGACGGTCTGGATTACTTTAACATGATGGACAACCAGGCCCGGACTAAAATCAGAGAGGCCTATCTTTCAGTACTTCACAGTGTGGGTTTGTCCTGTAACGAGCAGAATTTGAAGCAGCTGACCCAGGCCCTCTATCCAGTAGATGCCACGGAAATGAATCTCTCCATTCTTTCCGATGATCAGATTGACCTGGGGGCGCTTCAGGTCAGTGAGGGACTGGTGATATTTATCGTGGGCCAAAACTGCGATTAGCCGAACGCAACTCAATAAGTTGAAGCAGTGTCAGTCATATTTACCGCCCGATAATTGGGTGCGTAAATTATCAGAGTCCCTAACACAGCGGTGATTAACCGGAGGAGTTACCTTGGAAGATGATAACATCATGGCCACCGGCATTGCCTTTAGCAAAAGAGAACCCTCAATGATGTTCTGTAAGTTATTCGCAATTATTCCGATGATGATGGTTTCCTCCATGGCATTTGCAGTAAATCCGGAAAGTGATTCGATGAATCTGAACCGGATGGTTAGCGGCGCACTGATCGACGGTTTGTGTGGCACATTATCGTATGCAAGCAGTCCCCTCAGCATTAACGAACGCGAATCCATAGTTCGTTGTGCCTGGTTTGCCAGTGAACGCGACAAACCGGCAAACGATGTCCTGTTTGGCAGGCTCGGCATCCGGCATTTTCACCTCAGGCATCTGAACAGGTATTACTGGCCGCCTGGTTAGCTTCAAAAGGGTAAATTGTCACAGTTAGGACGTTAAGAATTCTGATTGGCCGGTGTAGCGGAAGTGTTTTGAGTGACATCTCTTCGGCCTTCAATCATAGTCATCAACAAAACTGAATGTATTTACTGTTACTGGAGTCTCAGCAATGACCAATAAACCAGCAAATCTGGAACAGGGTGATTTAGCCCCCCCAACACTTCGATTTCAGATTCTAGAAGCGATCCGTTCGGCACAAGGAGATGCATCTCAGGCTTCTATCAATGTGTGCGCACTTCTTGAAGATGAATTTGGTTTCGGAGAAGAGGGGCATTTTGATGATGACCCAGCACTTATTTCCATACTTCTGGACCGGATATGACCCAAAGTAACGATCAGTGGCCAAATTTCACTATTCGGAGGTTAGTCACACTGTCGGTATTCAAATCTACGAGGGTCTAACGTGAGAGAACCACGGCCATATCACACGTTACAGGTTGTTCGTGTACCATCGCTGGACGTCACTGACCTGGGATTAACCAGTTTCCAGAGCTGGCTTGAATCACACGGTTACGACACGACAAACGCCCGAAACAACCGAACAGCATGGGCAAGAAGTGGAGGCTGGCACCTCAAACGATGCCGGAACCTTTCTACGGGTGTAGACGATTTTTGGTTTATTGCATTTAACGGGAAAGGTGGCGAGCTTTATCCACTCAAAACACAACGCGACTACCGCGCAGCATACCGCAAACTGGAAGCTGAAGGTTATGCGCCAGCGGTGATTGAACAAATGACGACGGGCGCCGCCTATAACCTCGCATATCCACGTAACCCCGTAAAACACGCTGAGAAAGCCTCCAGTACACCGAATCGGAAACCTGACGTGAATATTCAGGGTGAACATTGTGAGCGCGTGGTGACGCAACGCAGCGGCGTTGCTCAGGGTAAGTTTAAGGAACTCTTGATCGAGAACTTCTCCGGTCGTTGTGCAGTAACGGGATGGGTTAATGGTGGAGTGCTGGAAGCAGCACATATCGAACACGGGACAAGATATAACCCCTCAAACGGCATTCTGATGACGCCGACAATGCATGCGCTGTATGACGCAGATCTGATGGGCATTAATCCATCTACCCTTACCGTCCATTTCAAGCCAGGCATCGAACTGGGGGAGCAGTTCGAAGGAAGAAAAATTAACCCACAAGTGTACGACCTCGATATAAATCGTCTTGCCGTGCGTTGGGCGGAATACCTTGGGCATTGAAAGGATTATAAGTCTATACGCAGGTTTGTTTTTGACAATAACCGTATATTAGTCAGAGCTGGTGAAGCCGACACGCAAGAAAAAGCGTGGAATAATCTTCATATACAGGGTTTGAGGGCCAACCGTACCAAAACGTACGGTAAGAGGGAAATTATCATCTGAAAAATCGATTAATAGGCAGCGCTGTCCGATAAATGCCTTTTTCTGATTAAAAAAGTCACCATTGAAGGTCTGCTTTCCTTGTCTATTATATTTTATATATCAGACAGTTACATCACTAACGTGCGTTTTCAATCCAATGGACTTCAAACCCCAAGTACGGTTGGCTCTTCAGGCACTGTCAACCTTCAGCTTAGTTATCACATTTAACGGAGGCTTGGCCTTTCGGCTTTACCGTGAGATAGAAGAAGCCAATACAAATTGCGAACACTGAAACCACCTGCATACTTTTGACACCAAACATTAATGAAAGAACAAGCCCAATCAGTCCAACAATAAGGAACGTGGCAAAGAATAATGGCGGTTTAATAGTGTTACGCTTGTTCTTACAAGCGGCAGTATCAGAGTTCAGTTCAGGCACCTTTTGGACTTTGCCAGCTCTGGTTGGATTAGAAGAGTCGTGGTTACGCATTGCCTTAATATCCTATATTTGCTAAAAATAATTGCGTTAGTCTTTGGCTTTTTGCCTGCCTGTGATCATAATGCCGATCTTCACTAAACCAGACTATACTTTGAACCAACAATGATGTGAGGTTCTAGTGATTCGTTTCCGGCATAGCCGAAAAAAACCTGAATGATGTTTAAACAATAAAACATGTCAACCTCATACTTGCATCAGCCAGTTGATTTTACTATATCAGGCAAGCTCCCACTGTGCCAGAATAACATAACTATACCACATCATTATGACCTTTCAGGTGTAGCGGAAGCGTTTTGAGTGACATATCGTCTTATTTCCTGACCGTTTTGTCAGTCTTGGAAAATAAGTAGGTTGACGCTATCCCGGTGAAGAAACGTCTCTGGATCATAAGTGTCTTTTGAAAAGGTTTTACGCGATCTGGGATAATAACCGGGAAAACGAGGACACAAAAAAGAATACTGCGATGATAACGATAATGAATGGTAAAGGCATAAATATTTTAAGAAATGACCTGGCTTCCTTTGCATCTGCATCTTTTATCAAACGGTCCACATAGTGATCACGGCTCTTAGGTTCTGAATTTTTCATATGTTCTGTACCTGAAATTAGGTTCCGTATGAAAAAAAGGCCACCGGAGTGGCCTCCATCAAAGCTAGTGGCAAAAGTTAGATCAGGAAATCATCAAGACTTTTACCGGCTGCAAGTTGTTCTGCCAGAGCTTTGGGAGTACGCCCTTGTCCAGTCCACGTTTTGGTTTCGCCATTTTCGTCAGTAAATGAGTATTTGGCTGGGCGTGGATCACGGTTTTTCTTTGTAGCTGAAGATTTGGCCTGGAATGAGCCAAGTAGTTCTTCTGGGTTAATACCGTCTTCTTCCATTAACTTACGCAGAGCGTCAAGTTTCTCCTGACGAGCCTGCTGTTCGGCAGCTTTGGATGATTCATCCTTACGACGCTCATCAACAATAACATTAAGCTTTTCGAGGATTTCCTCAAGTACCTCTAAAGGTAGCTCGCGACCCTGGGCGCGAAGAGTACGAATATTGTTTAACGATTTGAGTGCTTCAGACATACGACCTCTCTTTCTAATTCTTTGAAAAGGGTTTACTTATTCATAATACACTCTATAAGGAAAAAGATGCCAGCTCTATCTTCCATGTTCAAAAATAGTTTGCTAAGAATACTCCTTATCTTTCTTATGCTGACTAAGTCGTGCTTTCAAAGTTGAACCGTGGTCTTAAAATTAAATCACGTCTTTGGGTTGTCCAGCTGTGACTCACCACAAAGGAAACGCAGAACAACATACGGAATCGGAAAAGGAAACCAGGCCAGAGACAATCCATATATAGCTGAAATAAACATCGGATAACTTAACTCACTGACAAAAGTCGAATCATTGTATTGTTGAATCGAAATGGCTGAAGCAAGAATCAAATTCAGAGTAAGGAAAATCCACTCCAGCCATCTTTTTTTATAAAAAGCATAAGCGAAAGCTGAAGGGTAAAAAACAAAGCAAAAAATCCCAGCTGCAATTACGTTCATAAAAGTAACTTTCCTCAAAGAGATTTCATTCTGATGCAATAACACGAGTAAGTTGGACGCGACATTCATCAGAAACCATCTTTTGGATTGAACGGACAGGCTTACCTAGCTTGCTTGACTGTAATATTTGCCACTAAAGAAGCCCAGTTCTGAGGATGCAGGCACTACAAACTTACCGTCAGGTCTAATCAAACGCGTTAGGACATAACTTCTCCCATTATTGGTTTTATTAACCAGATGCTCGATCTTCCATTCTTCTTTTAAAGGGCCGGATGACCAATGAACTAAAACCGGTACGTTTTTACGTATTTTATCCAGAACGATACAATTTGATTTTTCGTGACCAACGATCCCCTGAATAGTGCTTTGAGTGCATTTGTCAAATCCCTCAACCGGAACAGAATTACCCTGGATATCCATTTTGAATCCTCCAGCTATTACGATTTGGGGCGCATTATCATTCAGGGTTTCGTCATAGGCTGCTTCATACGCATCGCAGGAAGAAAGCGTGAGTAATGAAGCCACAGCGAAACACAAGACAGAAAGTCTGGTTTTAAACATTTTTGAGCCCTTTTAACAAACTAAGAAATCAGAAGAATTGTATCATAAACAGGCAAGATCTAACGACTACCACTTTTAAGTATGTATTGAGCCAGTTTTATATTCAGGCACAACATATTGCACTCCAGGTCTTTCATCATTCTAGTAGAACTCCTAATTATGAATGCTTCTAGGCGTCCGCTTAGAATTCGGAAATTATCCTGTGTTTAGCTTTTTTAGCTTAACGGGCGATTTCGTTCCATTGAGCGCAAACCCCTGACCTTAAGTGGTGTACGGAAGGGTCAGGCAGTCCGTTTCTGGTTTTGCCGACTTTCGTACAGACGGGGCGGCATGGTGTACGTAATCGCTCAGTTTCGGACGCAGAAATGACACAGCCCCTCCGCCTGGACCGTTTGCTAACAGACGATGGTTAAAAAACAGTCTTCGCGTAGGATAGTTTCACTATTCCAAGCGGACCCCTTATTGACCACCAGCTCCAGGATCCGCCTGACAATTTCAACATTGGCCGATTCTTTCTCGGCCAGTAGTCCTGATTTAATCGATTCACACAAAAACCTCTCGATTACGTCCTATGCACGACAACTGAACCACTAGCCCTTCAGCCGAAGTATCCGCTCATTCAAGTCATTGTGACATGACCGATCGGTCATGCCTCAGAAAGCGAGTACAACGAGCGCACGCGTCATAATGTCACGTACTTGTCACGTTTAGTCATTGCTTAATTAGTTACTAAATACCAAATGCAACGTGATTTGCCCACCCTTTACGTGACAAGGTCACTTTTTCGCGTTCGGAAAACATACGATGAGATTTAATTATAGGTAAATCGCATCGCTTGACATTTAATTACATATAACGCACTGAAAAATATGAATTTCATAAATGACTCAATTTAACCCCGTCAGAACTCTTAGATCTGAGCCGGGAGGTGATAGAATTATAATAAATAATGAATAGTAAAGCAGTGACTAAAGGTGAGTTTGTGTGAAATCTAAAAAAGATGGCCTGATGATTTACGCTGGATTTTAAATTTCAACGCGATGAATGCAGGTGCTGAATTCCGCGCCTAAAAGTCATACGGCACGGCACGCAGCTGCCGGTTACCGAACCGGGCGGAGCTGGACTGAATTGGCAGTCAGCCCGTTCCAGAAAGATATGAGGGTGATAAGTGATGGCTGAACAACAACTGAAGATGCAATCGCGGGCCGAGCAGCTGGCAGCAATACGCGATACTGCAATGCAGAAATTTGAAGAGGGCATGCAGCTCATTGCAGAAGCCTCAACAATGGCCGGGGTCTGTCTCTTTAGCAGTGACATCATGAAGCCAAACGCTTTTGGCCTGCCGCAGTCGCTACCGGGGTCTATCGAGACCGGCCGCAAAGCGCTGGACCGGGTGACGTGGAATAAGCTGTTTAGTGAAACTGGGCTCGACCGGTACTGGAACCACAAACAGCGCGAAGCGTTCAGCGTGTCACTTCGTACCGATCCGCCGATTGCCTCCATTTCGGTTATCCGTGCAACTCTGCGTACAGCAGTTGCAAACCGGCCACAGACTCTTGCTGATGGCTTTGTAGGCCTGTTGACCGAACTGGACCGGGGTTTTATCCGTAACCGGCAGAAAACAACCATGCCATCGCGTTTTGTTCTTCGCGGTGTATTCCAGCACACTGATCCGTTAACGTATAACGGGTATAATCCTGACAATCTTGTTTATATTCGGGACTTTGAGAATATCGTGTGCATCTGTACCGGGGTCAGTACGCCTGCCAATGGCGTCGATATGGCCGGTAGACTGACCGCTCTGAGAACACAGGAAACTGCCGGTACGCTGGTTAACTCCCATGGCTGGCGCTGCAAGCTGTTTCAGAACGGCAACGTGCATATTCACATTGATTCGCCGTCACTGCTGAATGCCCTTAACGATCTCATCAGCCTCTACTTTGCCGGTCAACTCCCGGCCGGAGAAATCGCATGACCTCAGAATTAGATCAGTCTCTTCCCCAGGAGCGTGACGCCGAAGGTAACAAAGCAAAGCAGCCTCGGAACACTGCCACTGGCATGCTTACCTACTTCAGTGCAATCGAGCGCCTTTGTGAAGAGAAAAAAATTTCGCCCGAGAACCTGGACCAGTTCTTTCGGGTTCATTGGCTGAGAGATGCCGTCGGCGGTTCGTTCAAACGGGCTCAGGAAATGTTCCTGAAATATATTGAATACGTTGAAACGGTCCCTGAAGAAGCCCGCCAGCTGGCGATACCTAAAGGGATCACTACGGCGGTAGATGACCTGATGTCACTGATCAACTGGTATTACCGAATGAGCTATGAGGACATTCAGAGCGATAAAGTGAAAGAGCTGGCCTCCCACATCCAGGCGTTGCAGACAGACATTGGAAACCACGAAACCCGCCACCGTACGAATGAAGAAGAGATCGGTCACCTGAAAAACATCAACCGACAGCTGTCTGAAGAACTGGAAAGATGCACACTGTCGCTGAGTGACACCACTTTAAAATATGAGCAGTCACGGGATGAGAATCTCGAACTTGAGCAACAGAGGAATAAAACACAGTCCGAAGCAGACCGGCTAAAGCTGTCGAATGACAGCCTGACCAGTCAGCTGAAAGAACGTCGAGAGGAACTGGCCACTCAGCAGGACTACCTCAAACAACTGGTCAGCGAATCCCGCACCCAGCAGGGTGAGATCAGCAGTCTTCGCAGTGAACGGGATACCCTGAATTCAGCGGTAGCTGAGTTAAACGACAAGTTAGAGGCTGCGGCCACAGTGATAACCACAATGAAAACGGAGCATGCACGGGAGCTCGATTCAGCCCTCAAAAGTCTGGCCCAAGCCGAAAGCCAGCTGCGTGACCTTGGTGAGCAATGTGAAACGGCAACTACTGAACTCGACACGCTGAAAGGCAATTACAGGGAGGTCCTTGTTCAGAACGAATCCTTGTCGGGTCAGTTGAATGAGAAATCCGAGATTAATAAGGATCTTGTCGAGGGCATGCAGACACTGAAAGAAGAGTTGTTAACAACCAACTCGCTGCTGACCGCAGAGAAGGCTATTTCGTCCAGTCTGAAAGAGACCGTAGCCATGCTTTCCGGTGCCGCAACACCACGCGCTGTTAAGCCGGTAAAGAGTGTCAAAGCGGGCAGCAAGAAGAACGATAAGCCTTAAACCGGCAAGCTCAGCGCTATTTCCGCCAGATGGGATTCGACCAGGGCCTGATTGCCGGGAACGTAATTGCTGCATGTATCAGCATCAGCAATGAGTACCGGCGCTTCCCCAAACTGGTCGGCCGTTATATCAAGAATGAAATTACCAGTGCAGGTCCGGACCTCAAGCCAGTAATGCCCGTGACCTGTACCTGCACTATCAAAATACCCTCCGTCCGCATGGCCGTCACCACCACGAGGAATCGCGGTATAGTCGGTAAACTGCTCTATCATGGTTTTCAGTAAGAGCACCGAATAGGCACAGGTGCCGACAGTCTGCCCGCCCGGTGTGGTCGCTATTAGAATTTGCAAAAATATTTCACTAATCGACTGGCCATGGCGGACAGCTCTGCGGAAACACTCGCATTCGTTTCAGGCTCGTTAATGTTCATCACTATGCTCATGATTAAGGCAGTGGCACACAGTGCCGGATGTTATTTCCGGGCAGGAAAGGGCGGTAACTCATCATCGGCTCCCGCTACCGCCGCATCCCAGAACCACCAGCCATACGGGCCGAAGTTACGATTGTAATAGTCGGTTTTAAGTGCTTTTCTCGCCAGATAGGCCGGTGAGGTCATACCAAATACCTCCATCGGAAATGGATCTTTAGCCCGCGTGTCCAACAGGCAGAAATCCGGGAACACCTCACTGAGACTGGCATCATAGCGTAGAGGTTTAACATAGCTCCGTTGCTCCGCATCCAGTTTACTCGCAACCGTCGCTTCGTAAGATGAGTCCAGTGGTATCCAGTTTTCACTGACCATCATTAAAGCGATTTGTTGCGCACGGACAGAGACTCCTCTCTTCGTCTGTGTCGGTGGCGACGTTACCACGAATACAACGACTTTTCCGCCCTTTCTCCAGGCCGCATATTCTGCCGGAAAACGCTTTTTAACGCTTTGCCATTGGCCCGTTGAAGAGAAAAAGGTTAATGGCAGTCCGCCAAAAAAGCGGTAGGGCAGAAACTTCAGTTCGGCTTCGTGTTTGGCTTCATCATATCGGGGGAGGAGCGAAAGTAGAAGCAGGCGCTTGTCCTGACCGTCAGGAACAGACAGCCTCGCATTTTGCTGTTCTGCGGCTTTAGAATTTGGGTCGGTCCCGATGAAGAGCCGGTCAGCAATAGTAGTGCGCCCGCTGCGAATATGGGTACTGGCATCGTTCAGCCTATAGCGAACCAACGAGAAATCCCGCTTACCGGCCATACCGGGGTACCAGAAATTCAGTCGAGCCTCGGACCAGAGAAGACTCAGCAATCCCAGCAACGACATGGTGCTTTGCCCGTTTGCAGGGCGTTGAATGGCTGGCGGCGGTGGGCAATCAGACTGCACAGGAGGGTCTTTTTCGGTCAGTCCAATGTCGAGTTTGATGGCCAGCATGCCGTCTTTAGTATCCCGGATAACCCCCGATTCATAACCTTTAAGACCGGTGGATTTATCATCGAGTCCAAAATATTCACACAGGGGATCATGGTCAGGACCAGATGATGGAAAGCGGGCAAGATAATAGCTGTCAGAGCCGGAGATATGACGGACTGATAGTGATTTTTTCCCCGCCCCGCGACAACAGCAGGTAACGGTGATGTTTGGGCCGTTTCGGTGATGCGACTTCTCCAGCACAGACTTCCAGCTTCGGGCAAATTCATCGCTCGTCTGGAATTCCGGTGTGTACCGTTTCGGTTTGTCTCCCTTACCGTCGTCAATCAACACTGCATGTTTCTGGCCCACTGGTGCCTCCTGGTTTAAACTCCGCGACTAATAGCCCAGCCCTCTTAACATGGACTGACCGCCATATGATGTGCCTTGTCCATTTACTACGGTCCAATCAGGCGACTCGTAATCATGCAGACGACAGGGTTTGAAATAGCGAATACCGTACTCACAAAAAAAGGATTCGTCTCCAGCAGATCGTAACACGTCAGATTAGATGCTACCGTTGTTCAGGAAGCATATTTTAGAGGCGTTTCCCAAAAATTTTGGCGCCAGGGCTCTCGCCGACTATCCAGGCTCAGGTTGCCAGTGTTAGCTATTATCGCGGTGCCGGGGGGGAATGATCGAGCCCTATAAAATCCGGAACACTACAAAATAAAATGGATATTTATTCCAATATTGCCAAAACGTCCAGGTGGCGGGAGAGTGTGTGTTAATCAACTGGTGTATGAGTTGCAGGTTTATTTGGACTAAGTATGTAACCTATCATGTATAAACCTGCCATATATATTGGTGCTGCAACAATAAATAGCATCATCGGTTCGTTGGTATTGAATATTTCCTGATCAGCCCTGAAACATCAAACATTTTATAGTCCTCATGTGTATGTGAAATATTTTACGGGGCAGAACCCATACAGCCAGCAGTTCTGCGACCGGCTGCGCATTCGGAGAGGAAATTACGCCAGCATTTTGGAGCTTGGCCGCGCAGCTGGAGCTGGAGCTGGAGCTGGAGCTGACAGAATGCCAGCAATTCATATAACATTTAGGCACATGCAACATTTTGTGGCGTGTTAGTTATCTGAGTGTCCATTTTGAACCAGCTGGAACCCATTGAGAATCAAGATTTATTGGGGAATGTAGTTGAGCGAACATATTCACTGACGTGTCGATATTTTTACAAACCATGTGTGTAACGGCTATCACTTTTACTTCATCTTTAACGGCTTGAGATTTACCGTAGTAGTCGCAAGTATTGTCTACACTTCTAAATTTAATAGTCTGTGATCCATTTTTATAAATAGCGTTAATATTAATAACGTCAACACTATTAACATTGGATTTCATATCCGCTTGATTTTTTATAGCTTCACTAATAAATTCCGAGGTTACATCCACAAAGTTTAACGCTTTCCCGTCAGCCCATAGATTATCGTTGCGACAAATTACAGTTTGATTTTTATAGCGCATGGCACTACCTTCTTCTAGCGCATTACCATTACTATCACAACTATAAATAGCACTTTTAGAAATCTTTATTGGTGCGCTGGGATCGACAATAGGAACTCCGACAGCAGACACAGCACAACTGACCCCAAGCATGATAATGACAGATGATAATTTAATTCTATAATCCATTTACAGATCTCCTGGGTCAAATTCTAATTAGACATTTAAATAGAAGGTTTTGTATATCCTGCCTGTGAAATTATACTAGGCCAGATCACCCACTACCAGCAGAACTGGACAAAATTACCGGAGTGCCCAGGAGGTGAGAAAGAAAGCTGTATAGCGGCTTGTGTGCATGTTTTCTTACAGGTTGTTCTGGCGAGCCTGAGCCAGATACTCCCCAACCATTCGCTCATGTTCTTCGAGCTGGATAGGGAGAATATACGCTTCATAATAGGCAACGGAATAACAGTGCTTAATACGTCCGATTACGTCAGAACCATTCAGCGGCTGCTCGAATTCAACTTGCGCCAGGAATCCGCTTTTGATATTTCTGTACTGTGCCCTTGCGAGATAATAATTGTAGATTATGAATGTAAGTGGTTTCATTCCTTTCATCTTCTTCCTCTTTAGATCATTCAATAATATCAGGATAGATCTTGCACTGCCAGCGGAGCCGGGCGGAATCACCTGTATATCCGGGAAGGGCCAGGTGAACTGTTTGGCTTTCTTTCGATCTTCATGAAAAAAAATAAGCTATTTATAATCAACAGAGCAATAATTCCTCCGAATGCAAATGCTACAAAAACAGCACGTGATAAGTGCGCATCAATTTTTTCATCGTTGAGTTGTTTCTTGTATTTTCCGATGCTTTGCATTATTTAACCTTTCGTATACCTTTAAGTTTCTGGGCAGGATTTCCTTAACGTTCAAGGCTGGCGAGGTGGAACGAACCTACCACGAATACGTTATGATCTTTCAGCGAGGAATTCTCGTAGGGTACTATCTTCGTACTTTGGATGTATTTTTTTCATCATACCAAAAGCGGCTTCCGCTGCGCTTTCTAAATCGAGATAAAAGGTAGGTTGAGTTATAAGATCGTCACCATTCTTTAAAACGCCATCGAAGTTACCATAATCACCCCCAAATTCCTGAACAATAATCCAGCGGCCATCACGACAACCAACGATCATAACCGCTGAATTTGGATAATCGCCAGTAGGTGTTAACCAATCAAAATGATAGTGTTCTACTGTGCCATATTTTTGATGTACATCCATAACTCCACCTCAATTAAGCCATATTTTACAAGGTTAACTCCTGCACAGAACAACAGAACGGAAAATCCGTTTGGTCCCTAAAACCTTCAGTAAATGAGCCATTTTGAATAAGGCCCGTTACCTAATAGCCCAGCCACCGTAAAACGGCCTGGCCGTCATATACGGTATTTTGCCCGAACTCCTCAAAGAAGTCCGCCCATTCGCTTTCCGGTATGCCATGCTGCCTGAAGAGCCGAATCACCCCATCACGGGAAATGCTCTCGCCTTCAGCCGAATCATAATATGTCAGGTAGGTCATTTTCTTCCCCTTTCAGGCAACGCGCTTTAAGGCTGCTTCGCGTATCTCTGCGGCCCGGACTATTCGGGTCTCCAACATTCTGGCCACGGCAGCAAATACTGGTACGATAACAGAGTTACCGAACTGGCGATAAGCCTGTGTTTCCGATACGGGTATCCGAAAAGTTACTTTTCCCGGCTGTTCAAAGCCCATCAGGCGGGCGCATTCCCGGGGGGTTAACCGACGCGGACGTCGTCTCATATTATCCGGGTCGCGGAAGTTTTTGCTGCCGATTATGCTATCCCAACCTCTATCAACCAACGCTTCAGCGCCGTCCTTGTGGTACCTTGCAGAGATGGTACGGGATATAGCTTTTTTATCCGACGGATTCACCAACCCATACCCGAAGCCATTTCCTTTGGCTTTATGCTTTTCGGCGTAACGATACAGGTACTCCCAGAGCTTTTCGCTCAGGATGTATTTGTCATCCACGGACTCATCCAGCAGCGTATGAAACGCAGGCCGCTCAGCCGGGAACTCGCTATGGATGTTCTTCAGGCTGAAACCCTCACTCAGGCCCAGGTCGCGGCGAAAGCCTACCAGGACGATGCGCTCGCGGTGTTGAGGCAGAAAATGCTGTCCATCAATGATTTTGGGATCGGCTACTCCTGTCACCCTGGCGTCCGCCACGTCATACCCAAGTTCATCCAGTGTCTGCATAATCACCCGGAAGGTATTGCCCTTATCATGGCTTTTCAGATTTTTGACGTTTTCCAGCACGAACACGCCGGGTTGTTTGGCTCTGAGCACACGGCAGACATCAAAGAATAGGGTTCCCTGCGTCGAATCCTCAAACCCGTGCTTGCGCCCCAGTGAGTTCTTTTTGCTGACTCCGGCGATGCTGAAGGGCTGGCAGGGGAATCCAGCCAGCAGGACATCATGGTCGGGAATATGGCTGTCGATATGGGCGTACGCCTGGTCTTCACTGATGTCATCCTGGTCGCTCAGCGTCAGTTCCCGGATATCTGCGTTGAAGAAGTGTTCCTGCTCATCGCAGTACCAGTTGGCCCGGTAGGTCCTTGCGGAAAATGCATTCCACTCACTGGTGAGCACACATTTTCCGCCAATCGCCTCAAAGCCGCTGCGGATACCCCCAATACCGGCAAATAGGTCGATAAATCGAAATTTTGGCTGTGAATACCAGGCTGGGCGTTTCGGGAGCAGGGAGGAGAGCAGGGTAGACTCATCAGGCGATACGACAACACTATCGGGTGCGGCTGAAAGACACTTTTTGATGCGGTCTCGTGTCCATCCGCTCCCAGTGACAGTATTCAGAAGATCGGCCAGCTTATTCAGATCATAAATGACGGCGAGTTTGTGGAGCAATTCATAATTTTGGGCCGCATCCGAGACCAACTCTTGAGCCTCGTTTGTAATTGCATTCTCAACCATGACTTTTGCACCTGCTATTCAAGATGAGTAACAGGCTAACACGGGGGAATTGGTCGGGATTTCACGATAGCCCACTAATTTAGCTGTATTTCCAGATTAGCAGTGGGCGGATTTAAATCCTTATTAGCGCTCAATCCGTCTGGTTTATCTGCACCATGATTTTTAGGGATAAATCTGGGGTCCATAGCTACCTCGGGAACCCTAATCAAATTGATATAATTGCCATCACGCCGATAGCCGTTTCCGGTCCGCTCACTCAACAGAAGGATGGTCGACTGTGAAAATGTTTCCAAAGTTACTTTTTTTATCCCTACTGGGGACCATCCCTGTCGCGGCTTTCGCGGCAGTAGAGTCGTTTGAGGGAAAGGTCGTCAAAGTCATTGACGGCGATACCGTACAAATTCTGGACAATCAGAACTCCAATATCCGTGTACGCCTCTATGGCATCGATGCCCCTGAAAGCAAACAGCCGTGGGGCCAGAAGGCTAAGCAGGCACTCAGCAATGCCGTAGCCGGTAAAACCGTGAAGGTTGTGGAGCATGGCCTCGACGTATACGGCCGGGAACTCGGTACTATCTGGCTGGATGGATACGACATCAATGCGTCGATGGTCGACAGTGGCCTCGCATGGGTCTACAGGTTTCAGGATGAGGCTATCGTGCCTGCTTATATCAAGTTTGAAACCGGGGCCAAAAATGCGTCTTTGGGTTTGTGGTCTGAAAAATCTCCGGTCCCTCCCTGGGAGTGGCGGCAGATCAACAAGAAAAGTGAAAAGCAGGAGAAGAAAACATCGAGGGCAAGCTTGTGAAAAGCGTCTCGCCATTTGAGCGGATCTACCAGACAGAGGGAGGCCTACTTGTCAGCTCTGTCAACGGGATGCAGACGTTGGCATGCCCTACATGCCTGAGGTCTGTCGTGAGGTCAGAAACAGGGGCTATGCTTCCACATATTACGAGCAATGGCCAGGCATGCATTCCTTCACCGACTGTCATCATCACAAAGGCCATTATTCAGTGTATATCCGAAGGGCAGCGGGTCTTCGTGCGTCCGGTGATGGATGGGCAACGGAAAGTGGTACCGGCACTCGTGGTGGCCCCTGTAGGCCTTGCTGTGAGTTCCTATATAAACTCTGCCTACGAACCAGCCGGAGCCATCTGGAAAAGCCCGAAGGGGTCGCGTATGGGGGTGTTCTTCATGCCAGACAGAGCGGGGAAGGTGAATAAAGTACTCTTCGATTACATTGCCGTGATTAATCCAGAGATCTTCATACCCTACTTCAAAGAATGCTGGGCAACCGGGGGACATGACAATCCACTTACTTTGCTGAATACCCTATTGATGTCGCCTAATGCAGCCTCAGAGTGGATTAAGTGGCCAGATAAGAGTGGCAACACGTCTAAATGGCGTTCGCCAGCGTCTGAATGGTATGCCCGCGATATGATGGCCACGGGAGGGAATACCATTAATGCAGCCGTAACCGGCATTGAAAACAGCCAGCTCGGCGAAACCATCTTTATCCTTCAGGTTACAGCAGATAAATCGACGCACGAATATCAGCTGGTTCGCTCCCTGGGAAGCACCCTTTTGCTAGATAACACGGGGAATGCTGTTCCTCCGGGCTCACGTTCTTTTGAATCTGTTCGCTTAGCCTGTATTAATGCGGTACGGGCTTATGCAAAATACAATAAGCCTGTCCAGTCGGAAGGCAACCAGGCCTCTGTGCCGGAAGTTAGCGCCAGCTCCAACTGACTCGTATATGCCAGAGTACCACTCTGGTTTCATGAAGAACTATGTCACATAATGTCGTCATTGTTGAGTTTGAGGATAGGTCCAGGCTATACGCCATTAATGATGGTGGAAGCTGCCAGCTTTACCGATTTCTGGTGAGTACTCATGAGGAAGCGAAATCCTGGATTTTCGATACAAACAGGCATGTGCCTGCTGAACCAGAAGGTGCGGAGAACACTGAAGAAACGGTCATTCTTGATCCTGATGAGCCATGGGCATTTGCATCCAGAGCGTCCCGGGAATGTATGTGGATAACCGGCCCCAGAAATAGCGATGAAGCATTAGCTGAAGCTGGCTGGGATCCCGGCGGCATTTATGGCGCCTGACCATTATGACTTGGTAGGGACAGCATCTGTGTACATTTCCAAACCTCACGGGAGAGTGCAATTTGCCAGACATTATTCACGCCATCTATGAATGGCGTCGATCAGGAAATATTTATTTCAGGTCAGCGGACGGCACATGGTATTGCCGCTTTGTTCGCGAAGGCGTCGATGACTATCCTTATCGCTCCAGCCACTGGGTCGTGCGTATTGCAGGGGTGGAAGTCACCAGGGAATGCGAAGCCCATTACCAGCAGCGCTTGAAGCTTTTGCCCAACCTTCGAGTACACTGGCAACCTGTCGCCACTGCTCTTGGCCGAGAATTTACCGATGCGACTGGATGAAGTGCCAGACTTTCAGGGATCTCACCAGTATGGATTTTTAACCTGAACATGAATTCCAACCGATTAAAATCAAACACAGAGAATGGCTATACATTCTTCATCACACCAGATGGCAGCGGTTACAGCCTGACTGTTGAGCCCGAATTTCGTCGCAACGGCACACAGAGCTTTGATGGATGGTTCCCAAGATTTTACACAGAGCCCAAATATGCAAAGGGATCTCTTACGAAATTTTTGGGTGAGCCGGTCCATTGGACAGAAGAAGACAATTTAGTAGAATTGTAATCCTTTCAAGCAAACTTTTGCTTAACGAAATCCAACCTAAAGGTTTAGGCATGCAGAAACAGTCACAGGAATCATTTTTAGAACATTCGGGCTAGCCTGCGTCCTGTGAAAGGAGACCTGCCTCTCAAATGGCACTTAAACTCAGTACTAGATATATTGCCAACAGAACATATAAGAACACTGTTGAAGTCATTATCCCCACATGACTACGAAAAACTGTTCACCCTCCCGATTTAAACAACAAAAAGCCCAAAAACATTCACTCTATGAATGTATAGAATCATTTTGTTGCAATATAAGAAATTCGTTTTCGGAGTATTTTCTAGGAATTTTCCTCACTTTTCTAAATATCAGAAAATATTCTTATAAACTTTGACACCCCTACGAAGCCCGTCGTATCTGCGCACTCAACACACCATGATCTAGATCAATTTAATTTCATTTACGCAACGTTTAACTACCCGTTTGTTTACTTGCAGTTAAATCCACTGGCAGAACGCCCAAAACCAGGTCTGTTGTGGTTTTATTACACTATCCACGGCAGTGTCTTCCGTTAACAATTAGAGGAATATTCTTAGGAATTTTCTAACTGAGGATTTTGATCTGCCAATTTGATCTCGGTGAGTGTTTTGCTCTATCATGCTTTTGTAAAGAAACTCCACGGGATCTGTCAAAACTGTTAAGCATTAAGGGAATGAAATGGCTGAATCGACCTTCCAAAGCGAGATACCGAAGGCTCGCGTTAACATCCGCCTGGACCTGCACACGGGATCAGCTCAGAAGAAAGTAGAATTACCTTTGAAGCTATTGGCATTGGGATCATTCTCTAATGGCAAAGAATCCCGCCCGCTTTCAGAGCGTGAGCCTGTCAACATTAATAAATTAAATTTTGACAACGTGCTTGCTGAATTGAAGCCTGAAGTCAGCTACGCAGTTCGTAACACGTTAGCAGGTGACGGTTCAGAAGAAAATGTTCACCTCAGTTTCTCTGGGATTAAGGACTTCGAACCTGAAGCTGTAGCGAAACAGATCCCACAATTACGCGCCATGCTGGCAATGAGAAATCTGCTTCGTGATTTGAAATCCAATTTGATGGACAACACTGAGTTTCGCAAATCGCTTGAGTCTATTTTAAAAGACCCCGCCCTGAGTGAAGAATTAAGAGCAGAACTGAACGCCCTTGCCCCTGCGGAGTAAGTACAGGGTTCTTATTTTAATGGATTAACAGAGAGAATGCTGATGTCTGTAAATACTGAAACACAACCCGCGCAGGGGACTGCGACTACTGTACTTAAAACAGAGCCTTCTGACGGCGTTTATGCGTCGTTGTTTGAAAAGATAAATTTAACGCCGGTGAAGAAACTGAGTGCTATCACTGAATTCCAGGATAATAACGCACTGGCTGACGTCTCCGCCGATGAACGCGTCACAGCGGCAATTCAGGTTTTCATGCAGGTCATTACAAAATCAGGACAGAAAGTAGAGAGGCTTGATAAAAATCTTTTAGATCAGCATATTGCCGAGCTTGATCATCAGATCAGCCGTCAACTTGATGAGGTTATGCATCACCCGGAGTTTCAACGCGTAGAGTCACTCTGGCGCGGACTTAAGCACACGGTTGATCGCACAGATTTCCGCCAGAATGTAAAAATAGAACTACTTGATGTTTCTAAAGACGATCTGCGCCAAGACTTTGAGGACGCCCCGGAAATCATCCAGAGCGGACTATATCACCATACGTACTCGATGGAATACGATCAGCCTGGTGGAGAGCCAATTGCGGCAATCATTTCGTCGTATGAATTCGATTCTTCTGCCCAGGATGTCGCGTTGCTGCGCAATATCTCAAAAGTATCAGCAGCCGCACATATGCCGTTTATTGGTTCCGTTGGACCGAAATTCTTCCATAAATCCAGCATGGAAGAGGTCGCGGCCATCAAAGACATCGGTAACTATTTTGACCGTGCAGAATATATCAAATGGAAGGCGTTCCGCGATTCTGAAGACTCCCGCTATATCGGCCTGACAATGCCACGCGTTCTGGGACGTCTGCCATATGGCCCGGATACCGTACCAGTACGCAGCTTCAACTACGTTGAAGAAGTGAAAGGCCCTGACCACGAGAAATACTTGTGGACCAATGCGTCGTTTGCCTTTGCCGCCAATATGGTGAAAAGCTTTATCAACAACGGCTGGTGTGTGCAAATTCGCGGCCCTCAGGCTGGCGGAGCGGTTGAGGACCTGCCGATTCATCTGTATGACCTCGGTACCGGCAATCAGGTAAAAATCCCGTCTGAAGTGATGATCCCTGAAACCCGTGAGTTTGAATTTGCAAATCTCGGCTTCATTCCTCTGTCCTACTACAAGAACCGCGATTACTCATGCTTCTTCTCGGCGAACTCTGCTCAGAAACCTGCGCTTTACGATACTGCGGATGCTACAGCCAACAGCCGTATTAACGCCCGCCTGCCTTATATCTTCCTGCTGTCGCGGATTGCTCATTACCTGAAGCTTATTCAGCGTGAAAATATCGGTACCACCAAGGACCGTCGCCTGCTGGAGCTGGAACTCAACACCTGGGTTAAAGGCCTGGTGACTGAAATGACCGATCCGGGCGATGACCTTCAGGCTTCTCACCCGCTGCGGGACGCCAAAGTTATGGTCGAAGATATTGAGGATAACCCGGGGTTCTTCCGCGTGAAACTCTTCGCAGTTCCTCACTTCCAGGTCGAAGGTATGGACGTCAATCTGTCGCTGGTGTCTCAGATGCCGAAAGCAAAAGCCTAAGGCAGGAGCAGGGATGAAAATTTATCGTCCACTGTGGAACGAGGGGGCTTTACTGTCCCCTCAGCAGTTCCAGCAGCAGGCTGAATGGGAGTCTTTTCGCAGTGCCGGTGCATCAGCACTGGCATCCCCGTTCCCCTGGGGTGTGGAAAAAATTGAGTTTAATGACAGTCTTCTTTCGTCTGGTCTGATCCAGATTACGCAGTTACGCCTCTGGCTGGAAGACGGAACGCTGATTGATGCACAAAAGAGCGATCTGCCTCCGGCACCACGTGAGTTAGATGCCAGCCAGCTGACAGGTCTCGATTCTCTAACCGTTGTCATCGCACTGCCTCACATGCAGCCGGGTGTTGCCAACGTAGAACAGGAAGGCATTACCGCAGACCGGCCGCTTCGTTATCGTGAAGAATGGGTGACATTGCAGGATGCCTTTGGGTCTGAAGAAGAATCCATGGCCGTTGCCCGGTATAATTTCACCATCCGGTTTGCCCATGAAAGCAATGATTCCTGGAAAGTTTGCCCTGTGGCCAGACTGATCCGTGATGGACAAAATGCATGGCGACTGGATCCGTCCTTTATTCCGCCGGTTGCATCTTTTGCGGCAAGCCCGGTCCTTCGCGAACGCCTCGTGCTGCTCAATCGCCAGTTACGGTCCCGGCGCCAGCGTCTTATGACGATGCGTCGTGAAAGTAACGAAAGACTTGCCGATTTCGCTGTTGCTGACGTTTCCCTTTTCTGGCTGCTGAATGCACTGAATTCTCACGCCAGAGTGCTGACGGAATATGAACGCTTTCCTTCCCGTCCGCCAGAACAGGTTTGGGCCGAGCTCGCACGTCTGGCAGGCAGTATGCTGACTTTTTCCCTTGACCATGATCTTGACGCTATCCCGGGTTATGACCATGAGGAACCGGCCAAGTCGTTCCCTCCGCTGTTTGACCTGATAACAGGCTTGCTGGAGGCCAGCCTGCCATCCCGGGTCATTGCTCTGGAAATGTCCCGCCCGGACGGGCAGACCTGGAAGGCTAACCTCCACGATATCCGCCTGCGTGAAGAAGCCGATCTCTATCTCTCTGTACGCTCGGATATCCCTGCCTGGCAGGTTGCCGATAAATTCCCTGCACTCTGTCAGGCGGGTTCGCCTGATGACGTTAACGAGATCTATGGTGCTGCACTCAAAGGTATCCCTTTGATCCCGGTAAGCAGGGTTCCGGCTGCGTTGCCTGTTCGTATGGAAAACCAGTACTTCGCACTTGATATGGAAAGTCCCGCTGCGCATGAAATGCAGGAGCAGGGCGTGTGCATGTTCTATGTGCCTGAGTTGCTTGGTGCTCTTGAACTTGAACTGTTCGCGGTATTGCGCTCATGAGACAGGATATCGATATCGACCAGCTGATGACGGAGACCTGGCTCACCGTCACCATGCTGAAGAAAGGCGCCGTCACTCTCAACGGCAACGCGCTTTACGACAAGTGCGTTAAACAGGTTGAAAGCGTACGGGAAGCGCTGGAGCGTGCTGGCTATGACGAGGCCAGTGTTGAGCATATTTCCTATGCACAGTGCGCTTTGCTTGATGAGACGGTGATGAGCCGTAAGCCTGAAAAAGGTGAGGGAGAAGAGGAGCCCCAGATTGATGAGGGCCAGGTCGCCTGGCGTAAAGCGCCGCTCCAGGCGCGATTTTTCGGATCGCTCCGGGCAGGCGAGGCACTGTGGGATCGCATTGCCGAGGTCCTGCGTCAGCCCTCACCGAACACGGCCGTTCTGACGTGCTATCACCGGGTGATCGCCCTGGGCTTTCAGGGACTGTACAGCCTGAAAGCGGTCAGTCAGTCGCAGAGGGATGAGGTGGTCAAAGCGCTCTCTGAGCGGGTATCTCCCCCTGATGCAGGCCTGTCTCTGGTTGTTCACCGGATAGGGAAACATCGCTGGAGTCTGATGCGCTCAGTCTGGTTCTGGATAGCGCTCGCCGTCATCCTGACCGGCATCATCTGGTGGGGTGGTCATCTGTGGCTCCAGTCACTGTTGTCAGCACACATACCGGAGCTGCGTGGCTAATGCGTAGATCAGTCATTATACCGGTTGTCCTGCACACCTTTTTCGCCGTGGCCACGTTGCTGTGGTTGCTCTGGTATTTCATACCGGCAGGAAACGTGTTTAAAGGACTGACCACCCTGCTGATCCTCCTTCTGGCAGGCTGGGCAGTCATTAAAAACTGTCGGCGTGACGAGCCAGCGTCCGATACCAGCGTCACCGCCGATGACCTGCCATTACTCGACACCGAGGGGCCCGTTGTCCTGGTGTGTGGTGACATGCTGGATACCCTGTTCCAGGGGAGCCCTTTGCGTAAAACAGCCCAGGGATGGTGGCTTCGGGCCGATGACGTCAGCCGTTTAGCTGACGTTGTCCGCAGCATACAGAAACAGTTCCCACGCCAGGTAGGTCAGCTTTCGGTGATGTATCGCTGTCTGCCAGACCAGCATCAGGATGAAGCCGTTCTGCGCTCCACGCTGAAGGCTCTCCGCCAGCAGAGTCGACAGATAAAATCCCTGACGGGTTTCACACTGCCAGTAGTGGTGAGTGCCGAATTTTCCGGTCCTGAAACACCGTGGATAATCGTACGCGGTGACAAGCCGATTGTCTGTCCGGTTAATGATTCGCCTCAGGCGTTCATTGACTGGCAGCAGGCGGATGACAATATCGTGGCGCTACCCGCGGTCAAACAGGCGTTTTCCTTTATCCGTCACACTCTGACAGATGAGCTGGAGAAACCGGACCGGCTAACGCCGCCCGTGCGTGTATTTTCCGTCTCCATGCGCCTCGGCGTGGTCAACCCAGAGGCTCAGTCAGTCTGGTCTACCTGGCTCTGTTCCCGGACCTGCCTGCAATTTACCCGAAAAGCCGGTCAGTCAGTTCCGACAGGTTCGTTCCCGGATTCCATTCTGCCACTTCTGGCACCTTTTGCTTCCACAGTGCAGGGTGGCCAACGTACCCGCCGACTGGTGCTGTTGATGTGGCTGTGTGCCCTGACCGCACTGGGTATTTCTGCACTCAATAATCGTGACCTCATCCGTCAGGTGAGTGCCGATTTACAGCGCTGGAACGCGATCCCGATGAATCACTACCGTCCGAAAGCAGAATCGCTGGCCGCTCTGAAACAGGATGCACTCCTGCTTGAACGCTGGCAGCGTCAGGGAGAGCCTTTGCGTTACAGCCTCGGCTATTACCCGGGCCAACGACTGTGGCTGGCCTTGCAGCAGGCTATCGATACCTGGACACCTCCACCAGCACCTAAGCCAAAACCGGTACCGAAAATTGTTCGTCTCGACAGCATGTCGCTGTTTGATTCCGGCAAGGCCGTGCTCAAACCTGGCTCCACCAAAATGCTGGTCAACTCGCTGGTCGGAATCAAAGCCAAACCAGGCTGGCTTATTGTGGTCAGCGGCCACACAGACAATACCGGCAGTGTACAGCTCAATCAGACCCTGTCTCTGCAACGCGCTGAGTCCGTTCGTAACTGGATGCGTGATACCGGGGACGTCCCGGAGAGTTGTTTTGCCGTGCAGGGTTACGGTGACAGCCGACCGATTGCATCAAACGATACGCCTGATGGCCGTGCGCATAACCGGCGTGTCGAGATCAGTCTGGTACCGCAGGCTGACGCCTGTCGTCTGCCAGGCACAAAACTTGCGTCACAGGATGTTCGTGACGTTTCAACTCAAGAAATGGAGAAGTAAACATGGCAATCCCAGTTTATCTGTGGCTGAAAGACGATGGCGGCGCTGACATCAAGGGTTCTGTAGATGTGAAAGATCGCGAAGGAAGCATCGAAGTTGTTGCTCAGGAACACAACCTGTATATCCCGACTGATAACAACACTGGCAAACTGACCGGCACCCGCATTCACACGCCGTTCCTGTTTACCAAGGAAATCGATTCTTCCAGCCCGTATCTGTACAAAGCAGTGACCACCGGCCAGACGCTGAAGTCTGCTGAATTCAAGTGGTACAAAATCAACGACGCAGGCCAGGAAGTTGAGTATTTCAACACCAAACTGGAAAACGTAAAGCTGGTGAAAGTCGCACCGAAAATGCACGACATTAAGGATGCCTCCTTCGAGAAGCATAACCACCTTGAGCAGATCGAGCTGCGCTACGAAAAAATCACCTGGACCTACAAAGACGGCAACATCATTCATTCCGATTCCTGGAACGAACGTACCACCGCGTAAGACCCTGGCGGACAGATCCCCTCTGTCCGCCATTTTTGTTTTGCTCCGCACAGCGCCTGCCAGACGGACGCTTTGCAGAGCAGTCTCACAATTTATCGGCATGAACCTTATGGGCATCGGTTAACGGCCATGGGCGGTAGCGTGCCTGAACAAGAGGGAACGACATGGAACATCATTCAGCAGTCCTGCTACGACGACTTAATCCTTACTGCGCCAGAGCGCTGGAAGGTGCAGCCTCTTTATGCCAGACCCGTGCGCATGCAGAAATCACGCCGGAGCACTGGCTGTTAAAGTTGCTGGAGCAGGGTGAAGGTGACCTGACCGTTCTTGCCCGTCGCTATGAATGGGATATGGACGCCGTCTGGCAGTCACTCCTGAGCTGGCTGGATGCACAGCCACGTTCAGTACGCAGCCGACCGGAGCTCTCTGCCTCTCTACAGACCCTGCTGAAACAGGCCTGGCTTGCCGCCACGCTCGCCGGAGATGAGCAGATCCGCAGCATACATTTGCTTACGGCCATGATTGATACGTCAGGGCTGACGCGCTGTGAGGGCCTCTGGCCATTAATGACGTTGACCACCAGCCAGCTGGAGAGACTGCGCCCATTGCTGGAAACCCAGTCCGATGAGCGTCGAGACGCCGCCCTCAGCGAATCAGCAGGCAATGTCACCATGATGGGCAGAGCAGCGCCATTGATGCGGGAAGGACAAAACCCGCCTGAAAGCGAAAGTGCTCTTCCCGCCGTTTCACAGGAAGAGGCCGTTCTCAATCGCTTTACGGTCGATGTGACCGCCCGTGCCCGGGAAGGAAAGATTGATCCCGTTTTTGGACGTGATAACGAAATCCGTCAGATGGTGGACATTCTCTCCAGACGCCGTAAGAACAACCCAATCCTGGTCGGTGAACCCGGCGTGGGTAAAACGGCCCTTGTTGAAGGACTGGCGCTGCGCATCGCTGAGGGCAATGTGCCCGAAAGTCTGAAGCCAGTCATCGTCAGGACTCTGGATCTGGGCTTGCTTCAGGCGGGTGCGGGTGTAAAGGGTGAATTTGAACAGCGCCTGAAAAATATCATCGACGCCGTCCAGCAATCCCCGGTGCCGGTGCTGCTCTTTATCGATGAAGCACACACCATCATCGGCGCCGGTAATCAGGCGGGTGGGGCTGATGCCGCCAACCTGCTGAAACCGGCACTGGCTCGCGGTGAACTGCGTACCATCGCCGCAACCACCTGGTCCGAGTACAAACAGTATTTTGAGCGTGACGCAGCTCTGGAGCGCCGCTTCCAGATGGTCAAGGTTGATGAACCCGATGATGACACCGCCTGCCTGATGCTGCGTGGCCTGAAATCCCGCTATGCCGAACACCATGGCGTCCACATTACCGGCGAGGCCGTCCGCGCAGCGGTGACGCTGTCCCGTCGTTACCTGACCGGACGCCAGCTGCCGGATAAAGCCGTGGACTTGCTGGATACCGCAGCGGCCCGGGTGCGGATGAGTCTGGACACGTTACCTGAACTACTTACCCGGTTGCAGGCCCAGCTGACATCGCTTGCCATGGAGCAGCAGGAGTTACTGGAAGATATTTCCCTGGGTAACGCCGTTGATGCCAGCCGTCTGCCGCAAATCGAACAACTCACGCTGGATCTCAACCAGCAGAAAGCTGCCCTTCAGTCACAATATGAGACCGAAAAGCAGCTCACCGATTCGCTGAAAGCCTGCCGTGAAGACATCAGCCGCCAGAAGGAGATCTCTGCCTTCCAGCAGGAGCTGGCGCAGGTACAGAATAACAGCCCATTACTGGGTCTGGATGTTGATGTCCGCACCGTTGCGACCGTTATTGCCGACTGGACAGGTGTCCCGCTCTCCTCACTGATGAAGGATGAGCAAACCGAACTACTGACACTGGAAGAACAGCTGGCAACCCGCGTTGTCGGCCAGAGTCCTGCCCTGAATGCCATTGCCCAACGCCTGAGGGCATCAAAAACCGGCCTGACGCCGGAAAACGGGCCGCAGGGCGTATTCCTGCTCGTAGGCCCGAGTGGCGTGGGGAAAACCGAAACAGCGCTGGCGCTGGCTGACGTTATGTATGGCGGTGAAAAGTCGCTTATCACCATCAACCTGTCGGAATACCAGGAGCCGCACACCGTTTCGCAACTGAAAGGCTCTCCTCCGGGGTATGTAGGATACGGCCAGGGCGGCATTCTCACCGAGGCTGTACGTAAGCGGCCGTACAGCGTGGTGCTGCTGGATGAAGTCGAAAAGGCACACCGGGATGTGATGAACCTGTTCTATCAGGTGTTCGACCGGGGCTTTATGCGCGACGGGGAAGGGCGTGAAATTGATTTCCGCAATACCGTGATCCTGATGACCTCCAACCTGGGCAGTGACCCGCTGATGCAGTTGCTGGAAGAGCAACCAGAAGCCACTGAAAGCGATCTGCATGAGTTGTTACGCCCGATCCTGCGCGATCACTTCCAGCCAGCGCTGCTGGCTCGCTTCCAGACGGTGATTTACCGCCCGCTGGCAACGGATGCCATGCGCACCATCGTCGGTATGAAGCTGGCCCAGGTGAGCACGCGGCTGCAACGTCACTACGGCATTTCCACTCACATCGGCGAAAGCCTCATCGACACGCTGACGACAGCCTGTCTGCTGCCGGATACCGGAGCCCGCAACGTGGACAGCTTGCTTAACCAGCAGATCCTGCCCGTTCTGAGCCAGCAGTTGCTGAGCCATATGGCGGCTAAACAAAAACCGTCCTCATTGCAACTGACCTGGGATGATGAACAGGGCATTGTGCTGGCATTTGATGAACAGGCAGAAGGAGAGGCGTCATGATCGGTTCCCTGATGAATAAGGCAACCAATGCGGTGCAGCAGCTGTTAGGACAGTCACGTTACCGGGTAGATGTGCATGAATGTGGCGAGTTCCTTGATGTTCTGCGATACAGCGCAGTTGAATCACTCAGCCAGCCATGGCGCTATGATGTGGCCGTGACCTGCGCCTCTGCGGATATTGCCTGCGACACGTTATTGCTGAAACCGGCGTCATTTACCTTCCAGACCCCAATGTTTGACGGCACTCCTGCTCTGCCGGTCCGGACCGTATTTGGCGTGGTGGAGTCGTTTCGCCGTGTGTCCACCTCGAATGATGATACCCATTACGCGCTGACGATCGTTCCCCGTATCGCCCTTCTGGACTATACGAAAGGGAGCGAGGTCTACCTCAACCAGTCGGTCACTGAAGTGGTTGAACAGGTATTGCGTAAACACGGTCTCGAAGGGCCCGATTTTGAGTTCCGGCTCTCCCGGGAATATCCCTCCCGCGAGCTCATCACCCAGTGGCGGGAAACTGACCTGGCGTTTATCCAGCGTCTGCTGGCAGAAGTAGGTATTTACTGGCGCTATGAAATGGACAGCCGTCTTGAACAGGACGTGGTGATTTTTCAGGACAGCCAGCAGCAATATGAATTTGGTGTCACTCTGCCATTACGCAACCAGGCCGGGATGAGTGACAGCGGGCAGGAGAGCATCTGGGATATCCAGACTGCCTACAATGTCGTGAGCGGGAATGTCGCCACTCGTGACTACAACTACCGTGATGCACTGACGCCTCAGGACAGCGCCGAAAGTATTTTCAGCAAAGAAGGGATCACAATCGGGGAAACGTATCATTATGCGGAACCCTTCCTGACAGAGGGTGACACTGAAAGCACTGAGACCGGGGCATATTTCGCCCGTCTGCGCCACGAACGCCTCCTGAACGCGCAATACCACGTCAGTGGGCATTCCTCCAGCCCTCATCTTGCCCCGGGCCAGGTGCTTGAAACTGACGGAACGTTACCCGATGCGGTTAAAGAAGGTATCGTCATCACCAGTGTACGCACCAGCGGTTCACGCAAAAGTAGCTTTACTCTGACGTTTGAAGGGATCCCTTACAGCGAAACCGTCTGCTACCGTCCTGCTTTACTCAATCGCCCGATCATATCCGGTTCTCTTCCAGCCCGGGTGGAAAGCACCCAGAAGGGCGATACCTACTCCTGGCTCGACCCGGAAGGGCGCTACCGTGTGAAACTGGACTTCGACCGCAACAGTCCGGAACAAGGCTATGCCTATTTGTGGCTTCGGCTGGCCAAACCCTATGCCGGTGATACCTACGGGTTCCACTCTCCGCTTATTGACGGAACTGAAGTGGCCGTGGTGTTTGACAGTGGGGATCCGGATCGACCTTACATCGCCTATGCCCTGCATGACTCAGAACATCCGGACCATGTCACCAGTGAAAATAATACGCGGAACGTCTGGCGCACTCCGGCGAATAATAAGTTGCGGATGGAGGATAAGCGGCAGGAAGAGCATATCAAGCTCGCAACAGAGTATGGCAAAACGCAGCTGAACATGGGGCACCTGGTCAATGGCCAGCGTGAAAAGCGCGGTGCCGGATTCGAGCTGCGTACGGATGAGCATGGCGCAGTTCGTGCAGCAAAAGGCCTCTTCCTGACAGCTGAAGCGCAGGCTAAAGCACAGGGACCTGTACTGGAAATGGCCCCCGCCGTTAACCAGATTAATCAGGCAAACAGCCAGATGCAGGCGCTGAACAGTGCCGCTGAAGCGGCCGGTGCTCTGGTGTCCGACATCAATACCCAGATTAGCCTCGTCACCGACAAAATCAAAGATCTTCAGTCGTCGGTTCTGCTGGGCAGTGCTCCACAGGGCGTGGCATTCACCTCAGGTGAACATCTCCAGCTCAGCAGCACCCGTAATACGATGATCAATGCAGGCCAGCACCTCGATGTCGGGGCTATGGAAAACCTGTCCGTGACAGTGGAAAAAGCCCTTGGGATGTTTGTGCATAAAGGCGGGGCGAAGGTTGTTGCTAACCAGGGAGATATCGAGATCCAGGCTCAGCACAACACCATGGCATTGTTTTCAGAAAAGCAGCTGACGGTGACCAGCAGTGAAGACGAAATTATTATCAGCACGCCTGAAACACTGACGCTTAATGGTGGTGGTTCTTATCTGCGCCTGAGTAAGAACGGGATTGAACACGGTTCTTCCGGTGATTTCATCATGAAAACTTCAAACTATCTGGTGCCGGGTACCGGCGCAAACCTTCCCAATGAAACACCGAACTTCAGCCTGACGGATATTACTCAGGAAAGCAAAATCAGCAGCAAATCTTTTAATGATTGAGCAGAAAATCATTTAGTGGTCGATTTTTTAAGCACTCTGAAGTGAAGCCGTTCATAACAAGGAAAGACGAATACCATGAAAACCAGTTTAAAATTAACGTCGATATTCTGTGCCTTACTTTTATCCATTTTTTCATGCTTTAGCTTCGGAAATGAGTCCGGGGCAGCGAAAATTGAAAGTTCTCCAGAATCTGTCGTTCAGCATTTCTATGCTGACTACCTGACAGCCTGGAATGACCCGGACGTTGGTCATGGTCTCGAAAAAAGCCAGAGCGCTATAGACAGCTTTACAACAAAACATCTTCAGAAACTCAAAAGTGAGGATGACTCAGGGGCTGACTACTTCACGAATGTTCAGGATATTTGTCCTGAGTGGGTGAATGAAATTTCTACGAATGTTTCATCGTTAGATAAAGAGAAAGCCGTTATAGGACTAATGCTAGGTCACAGCGCTAGTGAGTCAAAATATAAAATCAACCTTGTCCGGGCTAACGGAAAATGGCTCATAGACTCAGTCTTATTTGTATCCAACGCGACTGGCCATTGTAACGATAATTAACGGTGACGACATGTTCAACAAAGCAAATGCTATTACTACGCTGAATTCGAATGCAGCGGTCATCGCCAGAAATAACGAAAATCGCTTCAGGCGTGGCCTGGATGATCACCTGAAATATGGTCAGTCGCAGTGCGCTCATTATGTCAAAATTGCATTAATTCAGGGCGGCGCATCCTCCAGCCATTCAGGAATTAACTCGGCTAAAGATTACGGTCCGTGGCTTGAGGAAAATAATTTCAAGGTTGTGGACGGCGCAGCAACCGTCAATGCAGGGAATGTTTTTTCCATCTCAGGGCAGCAGGCAGGGGATGTTGTTGTTATTCAGGCCGCACCCGGCCATGAGCATGGCCACATGGCTATGTTTAATGGAACAAAATGGGTCTCCGACTTTGTCCAGGACAAAGGCTTTTACCCGGCACAGGCCTATCGAACCAACAACATTCCTTATAAGCTTTACCGTTACTCTGACAACAACAGCCCTGCTCAGGATGCATCTGCTTCTCAAAAAGGAAAAATCAAAATAGTCTGGCCGATCCCCTCAAACAGCCGGGGAATCGAGTTCAGCAATCAGGAAAGTATCCTCTCTCATTTAGCAGGCGAGTCTACCGGGCAGTACACGATTGGCCGCAGCGGAATGTGGCATGGGGGGATCCATATCACCGAAGCCACAACGCCATGGTGTGCTCTGAGTGGTAAAGCTCCGCTGGAGGTGATGGACTTCCCGGTACCTTTTAAAGGTGAACAGGCGATACGCTGCATGGCGGATGGTGAAGTTGTTGCCTATCGCGTCTGCAAAGATTATCTGACGCTGGGGTGGGAATCCGGCCCGTTGAGTTTTTCAGGCTCATTCGTTCTGGTGAAACACTATATCCAGCCGGGTGAGAAAGAAACCAGCGGGTTACATTTCTACACCCTGTACATGCATCTTGCGCCGTATTCAGCTTATGAGGCCAACGCAGAAAATCAGTGGGTCATTCAGGATACGCTAAAAGCATATTCTGAAATGGACTGGCTGACGGCAAAACTTACTTCAGAAAGAACTTCTCCACAGATCGCCGGGCACATGCCTAAAGGGGCAAAAGTGGAGTGGGATCCAGCAGATAACGATCTTAATACAACCGGGAATAACAAACGAAAATATGGTCTTGTAACGCTTAAGGGTTTACCAGAAGATACCCAAAGCACTCTCACGCTCGGTAAGCGCTATTGGGTTGTTGTGGATAACAATAATATTAAGTCAGCGCCAGGGGCCGGTCCAAGCTGGTGGCGAGAGTTGCTTCCTCCTGCAAAGGAAGTCATGGTATTTGATAAGACGGTAAGTCTCAGTACACCATTTTCTATCAAGGCCGGTGACCCTATTGGACATATGGGCTACTACCAGGCACCGAAGGATGGGGGTTATGAGGCACGGTATCAGGTACATATCGAATGCACCAGCATGGATGACAACCTGGAGAAATTCCTGACTAACCCAGACAAAGTTGGAGAGAAAAATCCCCTCTGGCTAAAGTATGCCCCGGGCCTTGCTCTCTTCACTAAAGATGTCGCAAAAGGCACCTTTACGAAGGGGAACACGTCGACAGCTCGGACGGGTATTCTTCCGTTGAGTAAGGTCACTACTGAAACTGATAAATCAACAAAACAAGAATACTGGCAGCTGCGACCTGAAAATGCCTACGTGCCAAAAGGCCAGGCAGAGCCTCAACTTTTGTCACAGTTTGACCTTGCAAAACTGGGCTTTAGAACTGAAACCTCAGAGCCTACCAACTTTGATTATCTTGATGGAAAAAACCAGCCCATTGGATTCTTCCGCAACCTTATCAACTCGCTCTACGAGGCTGCGACCGGTGATACGCGAGCCAGTCATGCTCTGGTGAAGCATAATTACCAACGCTTGCTGGATAAAATTGATAGCGGAAGCGACAACTATTCGCCAATGGAGTACTGGAGAGCCCTTCATAACTCGGACTATCGTGACGTCATCCAGAAAACGATTGTTAAGCATCCCAGTGATTGGTATTTCAAAAAAGGGGATTCTATCTGGCAACCGTTTCTGGATGCTCTGAAGAAGGAAGCGCCTGAGTGGAAGAAATACAGCGAAGATTTTCTCGACAAGATGGCCTGGATGCAGGATGTGACGACGGAGAAACTGGGTCCTTCATTATGGCATATGCATCCAATTATGTTCTTGGGAATGATGAGGTCTAGCGGTCGTTTTTCTTACAAGTACTCCAATTATGAAATCACCATAGAAGATGCATTAGATATACAGATCAAGCTTGGCAACAATGGTGGTCCGACCATGCAAAAAGGTCGAGGCTTCCCAAGGATTACGAAGGAAGAAACTCGCCCATATTTTGACCCAGTAAATCATATGTCTGAACCAGATTTATTTCAGTATTTAGATATATCTACTCAAGTAAACGTATCAAATGATCAAATGAAAAAATACTTGATAACTAAAGGAATTTTATCAGGTCATGAGGCAACATTTCTCAATGCAGCAGAGTCATATGGTGTTAATGTAATATATCTTGCAGTACATGCCTCCCTTGAGACAGGCAATGGGACCAGCCCGCTAGGAACCGGAATCATTGTTGATGGCATCAAAGTGTATAATATGTATGGAATTGGTGCCTTAGATGGTAAAGCTGTGGAAACCGGCTCTAAAATGGCAAGAAAAATGGGTTGGACAACCCCGGAAAAAGCCATAGATGGTGGTGCAGCATGGATTGCAAACCATTATATCAAGGCTAAGCAAAACACTCTTTATAAAATGAGATGGAATCCTGAAAAACCAGGTACGCACCAATATGCTACAGCTGCAAATTGGGCACTTGCTCAAACAAAATCGTTGAAAAAAGAATGTGATTCATTTCCTGACGTGACACTACCACTAGATATTCCAGTTTATAAAAAGTGAGAGCAAGATGAAACTTAGATCATTAAAAGCAATAGCGCTTATAAGTGTTTTTTTGCCGTTTATCGCGACGGCAAGCAGTCCATCCTGCGATCAACTTCAAAGCATTGTTAAAAAAGAGACAACAAATGGACAGAGCAACATACCAGCTAATCCATTTATTGTTGCAGTTAAGAATAAAATATATTTCCATACAGCTCCTGATTCATCTTGTAAACAACAAGATAAATTTGTAATAGCTGGCGATTATCTTTACGCTTATAAAAATCATGAAGGTTTTACCTATGTGAATTACTTAACCGCAAAAGGCAGTGAGGTCAAGGGATGGGTGAATAGCTCTGAATTAAAAAACTTTAACCCTACAACCACAACATCGATAAAAAACAACTTGAATATCACAGATTTTATAGTTATGAACAATAATGATTGGTTTGGTTTAGGTAATTCATTCTCAAACTCTCCGTCCTTAGCTAAAAATCATGAGTTATCATCAGAGTTTATCGGCGACTTCCCGAACGACACTGGCGGTTTAGATAAATTCTATTCACACACCTACAAAGATTACAATGTCATTTCATCAAATGTGAATTACGATAAAAGACTATGGACAATTGATGATGATTATATAATTTCCAACATTACTTTAACGACTCCCAAGTACCACACCATTCGAAATGCCAAGGTTGGGGATAAGAAAGAAGACATTTTAAAGCAATATAATGGTATAAAACATACTGAATCAGAATCAAAAATTATTTATAACCTGGGTGAAATGGCTTTGACTTTTAATTTATCAAATGATGCGGTGACATCAATTGAAATGTCATCAATACCGGAGCAATAACTCCGAAAGTTAATTACTCACATAACCTGATGCAGGTTGAAAAATGGCGAGCATCAGAACATTGATGCTATTTCCTAAATAGCTTATATGGAATAGATATATGCTTCAGATAATCCGAAAAGGCGATAAGACTACCCACGGCGGCTCTGTAATGAGCGCTTCCGAAACGATGAAATTCGGTGGCATTGGTGTTGCCCGAAAAGGGGATAAGGTTTCCTGCCCGGTGGAAGGACACGGCCCCACGACCATTGTAGAGGGTAATCCTGATTATCTCGATCATGGTATTCCTGTGGCATTTCATGGCCATAAGTGCGGCTGCGGCTGCACGCTAATCAGTTCATTTGCAGCGGCTAAGGTTGGCTGATTATGCCTGTCTGGCTGGATGCCATCCCTGAAAAGGCCCCCAAAATTGCCCGTCCCGGCACCCGGCGCTGGCTCCTGATTCTGGCGTTTATCATGCTGGGGGGAGTTGCTCTCACGCTATGGTTCTGGACTTCAGCGCGAACTGGATTCGTCTTTTGGTTCTGCGCTTTGGGCCTCCCGTTCTGTACCTGGGGTGTTTTGTTCGGAATGCGCCGGGGTGCCTATAAAGCCGAGCAGGTTGCGGCGGAATCACGAAATGTAGAACGCGAAGCGATCTTCGAGAGTGAAATTCAGCGCGGTCAGCGCTGCGCCTGGATCCTCGGAACACAAATCGAGGCACCGGCCGGAAATAAAGCCGGTGAACTGCTGAAGGCAATAAAACTTGCCGCACCCGCAGTCGATTTCTCGCAGCCAAGGGGATGCGACAAACCTGTCAGATATGCGGCTTTGACGGCATACCAGTCAGATTTTGTGAAAGCGTTAAAAGCAACCGTCGCTAAACTGACCGCTCGCGTAGAGGGGATCGTTCAACCTCTTCCGGCAGGTCTGCCCTGCTGGCTGATGCTGGACTGTGACAGCGATGTGTATCCACAGGCAGAAGAGTTGATTAAAGCTGAACTGTCTCAGAAGACGGGCAGAGTATTCCGCCTGATGTCAGGTAAGGGGCTGGGTGCATTGGATGCCTGGCTGGATAAACGATGGGACAACCCGGGGATCCTGGTTGCCATCACCCTGTCTTTGCCTGCATCTCCTCAGGAAGGAGACGCTGACGCCGTGTCGATGGTGGTTTTCAGCAATCGCAAAGCTCACGCGTATCCGGATGCATTACGTCTGCATCGCCCGGAAAGAGGCTCTGAAGCCACGCTGACAAAAACCCTGTCCCGGGCCTTACTCTGGGCAAACACTACCGCTGACGCTCTTCAGGGCAGCTGGATTTCTGGCGAATGCCTGACCGTGGGCAGTGGCTGGAATAAAGCCTGTGAAGGTAATCGGGTGGGATTCAGCCTTTCAGAAAATAATCTCAGCATAGATCCGGTGCTGGGCTACACCGGCCATGCAGCTCCATGGGTCGCCATCACGCTTGCCGATGCGGCATTTGAACAGCGCGGAGTGCAGGTTATCGCCGCACAGCCCGCCGCTGACAAAGACGACATCTGGATAGCGGTCATCACCAAAGAAGAAGTTCGCAAGGGAACGCCTAAGAATGTCTAAGGTAAAAGTAAAAACACTCATCGGCTCCGTTGTGACTGTCGCCTTTTTTCTGACGGTCATCGTGGCATTTCTCTTTTATGCCTTTCCGGAAAATGTCGCGTCGGCCACGGGATTTGGGCCGTATGACGGGCAACGGATCCTTACATTCTGCGCCATCCTGGTTGCCGCGATGCTTTTATTCGGCTGGCTGATTGAAAAGGCCTTCGACTTTGCCGGTAAATCGGGACTGTATTTCCACTGGGGTCAGAAAAAGGCTCAGATGGTCGCCCCGACAACAGGCACCATTGCGAGCGAAGATGATGAAGAAGAGCCTGTCTTCAGTGAGGATGCCGTATCTGAGCATCTCCGTTTCCGCTATGGCCGTCGCTGGCAGCGTAAGGTACGTATCCTTCTGGTGATGGGTAATCCGGATGAGGTCCATAAAGCTGCCCCGGGCTTATGTGCTGACCTCTGGCAGGAAGGCGACGGAAATGTGCTGATATATGGAGGAGATGCCCAGTCTCTTCCAGATGAGAGCTTCCTTTCAAAACTGAAACGTCTGCGCCCCGGCCATCCCGTTGATGGCATCGTCCAGGTGCTGAACTCCTCGGCACTCCCGACAGATATTGAGCGGGATGCGTTTTTGCGTAGCCGCCAGAAAGCAGACCACCAGCTGGGATGGCAGGCCCCCGTCTGGCTGTGGCTGACTGATAAGGCTACCGGCGCTCAACCTGAAGCGCAGCCGCCTGCTATCGGTGCGATTTTCGGGCCAGGGGGAACCCCCAGGGCCGCAAATGAAGCCGTTCAGACCCTGATCCCACGGCTTCGTGAGGCCGGGGTAGCACAGGTCGTGAATGATTCGGCACATGACGGTCTGCTACAGCTCTCTTCGCGTCTGCAAAGCGAACTAAAATCCAGTCTGAGTGCATTGCTCAGTGGGTTGATGCAGGGGTCTGCCGCCTGGCGTCTTCGGGGAGTCATATTCAGTCCGGAACTGGCAGTAGCGGGAGCCATACCCAACACGCGTCCCGAAACTCCAGGCTGGGCAGCTGTTACTGAGGATTGTGATGCCGTCAGCGCAAAAAAACTGGGTTATGACTGGCGGAAAGTGCTACGACTCATCCTGCTTTCTCTGATTGTCTTATGGGGTGCAGGTACTTTGCTGTCTCTCGTCGTTAACCGGGCTCAGATCTATCAGGCCCAGGAGACGGCCAGGCAAGCGGCAGATGCCTCATTACCGCTGACTGAACGTCTGCGTAACCAGCTCGTGCTCCAGCAATCCATTGCCCGTCTGCAACATCGTGAAGCCACTGGCGCCCCGTGGTACACCCGTTTTGGCCTGAATCAGGACAGCGACACGCTTGCCGCGCTCTGGCCGTTATATGCAAAGAACAACACGCAGCTGATGAGGGATGCCACCGCAGACCATCTGAAGCAACAACTGACCGCCTTTGTGAAGTTACCACCGGCCAGTGACGCCCGCACACAGGGCACTCAGCATACCTACGACGTACTCAAAAGTTACCTGATGATGGCCCGTCCGGACAAAGCGGATGCAGGGTGGCTGGCAAAAAATGTGCTGGCCTCATGGCCAAAACGTCAGGCTGTACAGAATGGTGCCTGGCAGGAAATGGCGCCGAAACTGCTGGGCTTTTATGCGCAGAATCTGCCATCACACCCGGAATGGAAAATTAAGCCTGACGCCGAGCTCATCAGCACCGTACGTCAAATCCTGCTCAAGCAGATAGGGCAGCGTAATGCTGAATCAGGCCTGTATCAGGACATGCTCAAACGTATAGCCAGCAACTGGCCTGATTTAACGCTGGCCGATATGACCGGCGATACCGATGCCTCAACGGTTTTCAGCACCGACGAAGTAGTGCCGGGAATGTTTACCCGCCAGGCCTGGGATGAACAGGTTCAGGATGCGATTGATCAGGTGGTCAAGACCCGCCGCGACGAGATTGACTGGGTACTGACGGATAAGACCCACCAGACAGGGAATGATATCTCCCCGGAAGCGCTGAAAGCCCGCCTGACGGAGCGCTATTTTACCGACTTTGGCAATGCCTGGCTGAACATGGTCAACAGCATTCAGTGGCAGGAAGCCACGTCACTTTCTGAGGCGATTGCCCAACTCAACCTGATTGGCGATGTTCGCCAGTCGCCACTGGTGGCACTGATGAACACGCTGGCCTGGCAGGGCAAAACCGGACAGAAGGGCGAGGCACTGGCGGATTCGATAGTGGATTCGGCGAAAAAGCTGATCGGTCAGAAAAAGAACGCAAAACAGTTCATTGAACAAGCTCAGGGACCTAAAGGGCCGCTCGACGGCGTCTTTGGCCCACTGATGGGGCTGATGGAAGGCAAAGAGGGGACGGGAACCAACGGGAACCTCAGCTTCCAGTCATGGCTTGCCCGCGTCACGCAGGTGCGTCTGAAACTCCAGCAGGTTACCAGCGCCCCGGATCCACAGGCCATGTCACAGATGCTGGCTCAGACCGTATTCCAGGGGAAAGCTATCGATCTGACCGACACCCGCGATTACGGTAGTCTGGTTGCCGCAAGCCTCGGGCAGGAGTGGAGCGGCTTCGGCCAGTCGCTGTTTGTGCAGCCACTGGATCTGGCCTGGCGACAGGTACTTGCTCCGGCTGCGGGAAGTCTCAATGCCCGCTGGCAGTCGACCATTGTCGATCAGTGGAATAAGGCCTTTGCGGGACGCTATCCGTTTAAAGCCACCGGCAGCGATGCCTCGTTGCCGTTGCTGGCTCAGTTCCTGCGGAGTGACTCGGGTCGAATCACCACGTTCCTGAAAACGAACCTTGGCGGGATCCTTCATCAGGAGGGAAACCGCTGGGTTGTTGATCCTTCAGCGAGTCAGGGGATGGTTGTCAGTCCGGATTTCCTCCGGGCGATTAATCAGCTGGCGGAACTGTCAGATATCGTGTTTTCACAGGGAGACGCGAGCGTTCACTTTGAACTGATGGCCCGTCCTTCAAGGGATGTTGCCCGGGTGCAGCTGACGCTGGATGAGCAAAACCTTGACTATTTCAACCAGATGGAAAGCTGGCAAAGCTTCACATGGCCTGGAAACACTTACTATCCGGGCGTGTCGCTCAGCTGGCGCAGTGTGAGCAGTGGTATGCAGCTGTATACCAACAACCAGGGCAACTGGGGGTTCATTCGCCTGCTGGACAAAGCCCTGATCACGCCTCTTGATGCGAGCCGCACTCAACTGGTGTGGATCACCGCCGATGGCAACCCGCTGAAGTTTGTGATGCGTAGCGAGCTCGGTACCGGTCCCCTGGCATTACTTAAGCTTCAGGGGTTCACGCTGCCTGGGTCTATCTTCAACGTCGGCGCTGGCGCAGAGGAGCTCCAGTAATAATGGGTAAGGATCTGCATCCGGCGCTGGGTTTCGCCAAACTGGTGGAAAGCTGGTCTCCGGGTATTTTCAGCAAAGTGGATCGGTGGCGGGAGACCGAATCAGCGGCCCCCTGGCGCTTTATGACGTTTCAACAGTGCCGGGCCTGGATTACAGACTGGCTGAAGCATAATCCGGCGCCCGCAGAAGGGTTTCTTTCTCCTGTGATCATGAAGCGTTTCCCGCCGCATATCGTTTACATGACGCTCGCGGCGTGGCGCACTGGTAAGACGCTCCTTCACTGTGATGAGTCACTCTTTAAGGTTCTGGGAGAAACCCGTCAGACCGATACGTTGTCCGGGGAAATGCTTCGACGTCTGCCTTTCTGGGGCTTCTGGCTCGATTTTCCGGCAGACACCGTCTTCTCTAAAGGCCAGGGCGCATTGATGGGCGCATTTTTCACACTGGCTGATCATAGCGGCGAAACGGATGCACTGCTTGCGCTGACGCTGTCACAGGACCCGTTCCCCGGACAGAACATACCGCTTGGCATGGAGTATCTCGCCCTGACTGATCCGATATCCACCGCGATAGACCAGCAGGATGAGGGGATCCAGGACTTCTGGCACGCCGTACTACCGGTGCTGTTCTGGCTTTGCTCGGAAAACAGCGAGTGGGGTAAACAGGGAAAGCCCGTGCGTCCCGCCCCCAGACGTGTCGGAAAGCATCAACGCCTCATCCCACCGGACAAGCCTGTGCAGATTTTTGCAGGCGCCCGGGCCGGTTCTGCACTCAGGCAGGCACCGCGATCCCCGGAAGCAAATACCTCCGGGGGAAGTCCCGCCAAACCCCATCGGCGTCTTCGCCCCCATGTCAGAAAAGCTCACTGGCAAAGCTACTGGAAGGGCAAGCCCACTCAGGGGGAAGAAAAAAAAGTATTACTGAAGTGGAAGCCGCCACAGATTGTTAATGGCCAGGACGACGATTCACTGGAAGCCGTCGTGAGATTTATGAAAGATATCGACAAATCAGTGTGAATTAAGAAGCATCTCTTTAAATGCCTGGATATTCTTTAAGGATAAAAAGGATATTTCCCATTCTGCATGGTTTTTCCACATGCGGAATTTTATGACTTTAAAAAACATGTGGCATCTATGACTTTAAACTTTATCAGTCGCTTCTCGTACCGCTTAGTATGTTCTTTTTTAATGTTCGGATTTTCATCCTATGCCTCAGCAAATATATCTAAAGTATCATCAGCGGTAGATGGCTTGCATATTGTCGCCATAAATAAATTGCCAGTAGCACCTCAGGAAGCATCAACGGATGAGCCCGTATTAAATTGTGATAGAGCCCCCCCTGTAAGTCCGGAGGGAATAGCTGTTTCATCACTCGGATGGAAAGTGATTAATGAAATTACTAGCGGCGATTTAACTATCATTGGATTTTTCAGCAAAGGTGAGGACGGTACGAGTGGGTCCTGCTTTGTCAAAAATGGAAATGTGGCAATTTATAACAAGGGAGTTCTTCAGGCTTTAATTTATGGCGATGAAATCACCGATGACTCAAATTCGCTTTTGGGTGCAGTTTCCAAAACCAACTTGAATAACACCTTTCGACTGAGAGAGTTTTTTCCGGGCATGCCCGCCGTCGCAGATTTGTTCTATGACGGTAATGTTGCTCGCGTTCAGCCAATTGCACCGGTAGAGCCATTTTGTAATGGGATAGCGCCTGTACCAAACATTTATGGAAAAGATATTAAGAGTGTCAGAAAATTACTTAAAAATTATGAGTGGAAACCTGAAAATATCGAGGCAGATCAGGGCGACTACATTGCCAAAAAGTTAAATACTGAAGGAATTGTAGAAGTGGATTCATGCTCCGGGACAGGATTTGGATTCTGTAGCTTCAATTATCAACGTGAAGGAGGGATCTCATTGAATGTCATTACAATGGGGGATGATTATACAGTCACTGATTACAGTGCCAACTGTCCGAAACAGTGATCATTGGATGTGTTTAACTTTTCATTTGTTATGGTTAGGGAAATAAATGAGCTCGCCGCAAGCCCTGTTATCTGTATGTGCTACAAACCAGGAAGAACAGCAAAACCTCATATCCCGGGCAAGTGACGCCCTGTCACTCTGGGATAACTGGCTGCTCCCATTCAGTTCCGGGCATGAAGCCGGAGAGGATCCCGCCTACGACGATGATTTTCAGCTGATGCGGGAAGAGATCAATAAGCTGTCGGGTACGGATCCCGCAAGATTGTGTGAACTGGCGCAGAAATGTCTTTGTGGCACCGCCAAAGATATTCGCGTCGTCACCTGGTACATTCAGGCCCGCCTCAGCCAGGACGGTGAGAAAGGACTGTCAGAAGGCCTGCTCCTGCTGGTCGCACTGCTGAAGCGTTTCGGTATCGCATGTCACCCTCAACGCCCGGTTGCACGTAAAGCGGCACTGGAGTGGCTGAACAGCGCAAAGGTCATCGATGCCTTGCAGCTATGGCCGGAAGTGGACAGCAATGATGCCGGAATGACCGCAGGAGCCATCAGCCTGCTGGCATCCGCCGTTTCGGACTGGCCTGAAGAGGAGAGGCCTTCTTTTGCTGGCCTCTGTACGGCGCTGGAAAACCGACTCGCTCGTTCAGGCGGTATGGAAGCCCTGGTCCCGCAAAACAGCAGCGTGCCGGACAGTGTGCGGGAGACAAAACGTCCGGACTCACCGCAGTTGTCTGCGGTGAAATCAGGTCGTGATTTGCTTGACCAGGCAAAGTTACTTTCCCGCTGGCTCGGCGATCAATCACAGGGCTGGCTGGCTTCCCATCGGCTGATAAAGACCGTCAGATGGGATACGGTCGACCAGATCCCGCCGCTGGACAGCAGCGGACGAACCCGTCTGGTGCCACCGAAACCGGAATACCGCGCACAGCTGAAGCGTCTCTACCTCCAGAAAAACTGGACTGAGCTGGTAGAGCAGGCCAGCCAGATGTATTGCGAAGGCGTGAATCATTTCTGGCTCGATCTTCAGTGGTACCTCTGGCAGGGGCTCAGCCATGCCGGTCACCCCTGGGACACCTGGACCGATTCCGTTCTTTTCGACCTGCGTCTTCTGCTTAAGCGCCTCCCGGGGCTCGAAACACTGGCATGGAATGACGGCACCCCGTTTGCTGATGAAGTGACCACCAGCTGGATTGCTGAAAAAGTGAATGAAGAAGGCCTGATGTTCGGCGATGAACCCGCTACCGTCGTTAACAGTCAGGCTGATGATGTGTTGCTCCTTGAACCCGAAGCCATGGAGAAGGGGGACACGGAAGGGCCAGAGGCAGCTCTGGCCTGGCTCCAGTCCCGACCGGGAATGGATACCCCTCGCCATCGCTGGCTAATACGCCTGCTGATGGCCCGGGTGGCAGAGCAGTATGGCCGTAATGAAATGGCGCTCCACCTGCTTGGCGAACTGACCGCCTGTGCCCCTCAGCTGACGCTGAGTGACTGGGAGCCTGCTCTGTTGTTTGAGGTGCAGGCCCGCCGTCTTAAATTGCTGCGCATGAAAGCCAGCCGCAGTGAGTCCGATAAAACCCGTCTGATGCCCGAAATGGAGTCCTTGCTTGCAGGTTTGATCGCCATCGATCCTGCCCGTGCCATGGTGCTCTGTGGTTAATTCTCTCTATTTTCTCTTTAAAACTTTCAGGAATGTTGTGCATGGATAATTTGGCCCTGCGGTATTACGAAGCAGAGATGCGCTACCTGCGTGAGGCGGGTAAAGAATTTGCACGGGCTTATCCGGATCGGGCCGCAATGCTGAATCTGGATAAACCCGGGGCGCGTGATCCTTACGTGGAACGTCTTTTCGAAGGCTTTGCCTTCCTGATGGGGCGTTTGCGCGAAAAGCTCGATGACGACCTGCCGGAGCTGACCGAAGGCCTGGTGAGCCTGCTGTGGCCACACTATATGCGAACCATTCCTTCGCTTGCCATCGTTGAGTTTTCGCCTGACTGGCGCAGTCTGCGTCAGTCTGAAATGCTGCCAGAAGGCTTTTCAGTTCTGTCACGCCCTGTCGGACCGCAAAAGACAGCATGCCAGTACCGGACGACACGTGATGTGCCGTTACAACCTCTGCACCTTGCGGATGCACGCCTGCACACGGAAACCGACGGCCGCTCAGCCATTCGTCTGCGTTTTGAATGCCCGGAAAAAGTGGACTGGAGCAAAGCCGGGATCGACAAAGTCGCCATCTTCCTCAATGCAGAAAGCCCCGTCAGTTCCGCGTTGCATCTGGCGATGACCCGACGGGTACACGCGATGTATGCCCGTCACGCCGGAACCCACACCGAACGTCATCAGTTTGATGGCTGGTGCAAACCCATGGGCTTTGATGACAATGACGGTCTCTGGAAGAAAGCCGACACCGCTTTCAGTGGTTATCAGCTGCTGCTGGAATATTTCAGTTTCCGTCCGAAGTTTATGTTTGTTGAGCTGCGCGGTCTGGACATCATCGGGCTCACTGCGGCCAGCACCTGGTTTGAAATCGACATCGTGCTCAGTGAAGCCTGGTCATCTGATCTGCCTTTCGAGACAGAAAACTTCCGCTTGCACTGTGCGTCGGTCATTAATCTCTTCACCCTGGAAGCCGACCCGCTGACGCTTGACCCGCTGGAAAATGAATACCTGCTCAGGCCGCTGCGTCTTCAGGATGGCCATACCGAGATTTACAGCGTCGATAACATCCATGGTGCGGTAAAAAATGGCAAGCACCCTTACGTGCCATTCACCAGTTTCCGCCACCGGGGCGGCATGATGCGCCACGATGCGCCTGAGCGTTATTTCCATACCCGCGTGAAGCGGGGTCCGTCAGGACTGTATGACACCTGGCTCATACTCGGAGGTCGCTCCTTCGAGCTGGAACAACTGTCTGAGAAGCCCGAATCGCTGTCGATGCGCATTACCGGCACCAACGGACAACTCCCGCGTAAGGCGCTGGAAAGCACCCTGCTGGACAGGGCCGTAAAAGCAGGCAAGGTGCCCGTCAGGGTCCTGAACCTTTCGGCCCCCACCATGCCACTGTATCCCCCGGCAAACGACCGCTTCCACTGGCGTGTCATGAGTCATCTGGGATCAAACTTCCTCAGCATGATGGACAACCCTGAAGTCCTCCGGGGGACGCTGGCGCTGTACGACTGGACCGATGACGAGATGAACCGTCGCCGACTTGAGGCGATTGTGGCGGTGAAGCACACCCTGATCCGCCGCTTTGAAAAAGGTTTTATGCTCCGGGGCGTGGACATCGAGGTCACGTTGAATATGGATAATTTTGCAGGTGAGGGGGATGTGAATCTCTTCGGAGAGATGTTACATCGCTTCTTTGCGCTCTATGCGGATATTCACCTTTTCAACCAGCTCACGCTGGTGCTGCAACCGACAGGGAAACGACTGAGATGGCGCGAGAATCACAGCCAGCACATACCGGGCTGACGTTAGCCCTCAATAAGGACATCTGGCGGGCCAACTTCTACCGTTTCTGCCAGCTGCTTGAGCAGGAGGATCCGGACGCCCCTAAACTGGGTACCACCAGCCACCCGGGCAACGATCCTGTGCGCTTCAGGCCCTGGCCTGGTATGGGTTTTCCGGTCAGCACCCTGAAAGCGGTTGAAACCGATGAAGACCATCCGGAACTGCCGCCGACCGTCCGCACCACATTCCTCGGTATGTATGGCGTGGATTCGCCACTGCCGACGATGTACCTGGATGATATTGCGCAGCGCCGTGAAGGGCATGAGGCTGTCACCTCGTTTCTGGATATTTTCAGCCACCGCATCACCACGCAATATTACCGGATCTGGCGAAAATACGCGTACCCGGCGACCTTCGAGGCCGGTGGCCGCGATGCCACATCACAGTGTCTGCTGGGACTGGTGGGACTCGGTATTCCGGGTACGGCGGAACAAGTGGCTACGCCGGTGTCCCGATTTCTGGCGTTGCTCGGTACGATGCGGTTGCCCACCCGCAATGCAGAAGGCATTCGGGCCCTAGTGAGCCTGCTGGCACCGAATACCCGGGCAAATATTACCGAACCCGACCCGGTTAAGGTCCATATCGATAATCGCAGTGGATTGGGGGCTAAAAACCGCATCCGTCTGTCGCAGCGTGCCACGCTGGGCAAAACGGCCAAAGAGGCGTGCAGCCGGGTGCTGGTGACGCTGGAAACGGAAGATCCGGACGAGGCGGAAGGGTGGTTACCCGGCGGGATCCTGCATACCGATCTGCTGGTTTTAATCCGTGTTTATCTCGGCTACCGCAGTGATGCACGTCTGCGTCTGACCGTGCCAGTGAGATTGCTCCCGGAGCCTCGCCTGGGCAAGGGTCGGCGTATACAGCTGGGCAGAACCGGTTTACTGGGTCTGAAAGAAGGCAAACTCAGCAATAACCGGGAGAGCCTGACCGTCAGCCTGGGTTGCTATGAAGGGCTTCACTATTCCGCACTGCAACCCGCAGAAGACGGACATTACCGCTTCGACTAATCACGTATTCCCTCTCTCAATAAAGGAACTTTTGAATGGCAACAGTAACCCGCTGGTGGGCACTGACGCTTATTGCCTGTGGTTTGCTCGCAGGCTGCGGTCTGACGCAGACCGTCAAGGACGGTACGGTCAGCATCACGAAATCCATCTTCTACAAGAAAATCAAAACGCTGCATCTGGATTTTGCACCGCGTACGGCCATTAACGCCGATGGATCTCAAACGCCGCTGGCAACAATGGTGCGGGTCTATCAGCTCAAAGATCGTAAAGCGGTTGATGCCGCCGATTACCAGACACTGCTTCGCAATGCCGATACCGTGCTGAAAGACGATGTCCTGGCCTCAAAGGCAATACTGGTGATGCCCAAAGGCAGCGTGTCTTTGAATATGCCCATGGATGAAGATGCACAGTTCGTGGCGGTGGTGGGACTGTTTAATCGTCCCGATCAGAAAAATAACCGCTGGCGTCTGGTACTGACCCGTGACAACCTCGATCCGGACAAACCCCGGACCATCGAGCTGGGTGACGGCTGGCTCAGCCTTGTGCCGGTAAAGGAGTAACATAATGGATAACTGGCTGGCGCTTTTTGACGGGCAGACCCGCTATTTTCTGGATATCAACGACAGCCAGGTAAAACCGGATGTTCTGCGATTCCGGGGCAGGGAAGCACTGAGCGAACCGTTTAAATGGGACATTGAGTTCACCACCCAACAGGCGAACATTCCCCCCGAACAGGTCCTGATGAAATATGCCTCTTTCCGGATGCGGAGCGGTAAAAATGTCCACGGTATTATTACCCGCCTGGAATGGCTTTCCACCTCAAAGGATCAGTCACATTACCGGGCCACGCTCAGCTCCCGTCTGACGCTTCTGGGATACACCCGGCAATGCGCCATCTACCAGAATCAGTCCGTCCCGGAGGTGGTAGAGCAGGTTCTGCGTAAACATGGCCTGGAAGGCCCGGATTTTGAATTTCGTCTGGAACGCAGTTATCCGTCGCGTGAGCTGATTACCCAGTGGCGGGAAACGGATTTGCAGTTCATCCAGCGCATTCTGTCTGAGGTGGGTATTTACTGGCGCACGGAAATGGACAACACCCGCGAGCTGGACACGTTTATCTTTGCCGACAGCCAGCTGAACTATCAGTTTGACGTGAATCTGCCCTACAGCGAGCCATCAGGCCTGTTCGACGGTGCAGCGGAGTCAGTATGGGATGTGCGAACCTGGCATAACCTTGCCACCGGCACCGTCAGGACCCGCGACTACAACTATCGCACCGCCTCCGCACCGATGGATACCACCGTCAGTGTACGCAATGACGCGGTGACGACCGGGGAGCATTACCGTTACGCCGCGCCGTATCGCGAAGCGGGTGACGATACGGACCCGGAGCCGGTCACCGAAAGCGGAGCATTCTACGCCCGACTCCACCATGAGCGTGAGCTGAACAAGACTGCCCGTATTCACCTGTTCAGCAATGCGGCACACCTCTCTCCCGGGCAGGTGCTGGAGCCTCAGGGCAATGACATCACTGCGCTGAAGGACGGAGTCATTATGACGCTGGTGACGTTCCGGGGCGCCCGCGACTCCCGTTTACATGTGTCGGTCTGGGGCATGCCTTACACCGAACGCTACTGTTTCCGTCCTGTAGAAGTCCCGCGGCCGGAAATCCCGGGCACGCTTCCGGCACGCGTCGAGAGTCGGGAAAAGAACGACCTGTACGCGCATCTGGATGACCAGGGGCGCTACCGGGTAAAACTGGACTTCGACCGCGAAGGAACAGAGCCGGGCTTTGGGTATTTGTGGCTGCGGATGGCGAAGCCGGTTGCCGGTGAAACGCTGGGCTGGCACACGCCGCTCATCGACGGAACGGAAGTGGCCATTGCGTACAGCAATGGCGATATTGACCTGCCGTACATCGCGTACGCTCTGCACGATTCTGAACATCCGGATCACGTAAACCAGGACAATCACACCCGAAATATCCTCAGGACGCCCGCTAACTCAAAACTGCGGATGGAAGACAAACGCGGCGAGGAGCACATCAAACTCGCCACCGAATACGGCAAGACGCAGCTCAACAGCGGACATCTTGTGGACAACAAGGGAGAGTCTCGCGGCAGGGGCTCAGAATTGCGTACCGACGAGTGGGGAACGCTGCGAGCCGGGAAAGGGCTGTTTGTCAGCGCGGATGCGCAGCCTAAAGCGCAGGGCGAAGCGCTGGACATGGATGCCGCACTGAAGGAAATCGAACAGCTCAATCAACATCTGCAACAGCTGGAAATAGCCGCCGAAAAAGCGCAGGCACTAAAAGCAGACGTCGACAGCCAGGTACAGATGTTTGAGCAACGCCTGAAGCCACTTAACGAGACAGTGCTCTTCTCGGCGCCGGAGGGCATGGCCCTGACCAGCGGCGAAGATATGCAGCTGGCCGCAGCCCAAAACGTGGCAGTAAACGCTGGGGGCGATATCAGCATTGGAGCAATGGGCTACATGACCACGCTGGCCGGGGAGAAGCTGGGTCTGTTTGCCCGAACGGGCCAACTGAGCCTGAAGTCCGGAGAAGGGCCGGTAGATGTCCAGGCGCAAAACGCCAGCATGCGGTTGTTTGCAGAGAAGAAGTTGACGCTGAGCTCGGCGAGTAACATTTCGTTTGCCGGGAAAAAACGTATCACGCTGATCGGCGGGGGCAGCTACCTGCGTCTTGAAGCAGGAAAGGTCGAGTACGGTACGACAGCATCGTATATGCGCAAAGTGAAGCGGACAATGGCAGCAGGAAGCAATACCCTGGATCAGGGACCGGTTGAAATGCCCGCTCCATTACCAAATTTATCATGTGGTCCGAATACCGCATGTTTCAGGGTCATAGATTCCTTAACAGGAACTGAAGATATGGAGTTTGCATATCAGCTCAGTACATCCACTGGCGCGATACAGGCAACCACAGATTCTTCACTGACGAATGCTGTGAGTTCGGATACAGAGGAGCCGGTAGCGCTCGATTATGTCTTCCAGATAAGGGCAGGGACACGTTAATGGCTCAGGCAACGACGACAACATCTGACGATAAAGAAAAGCAGGAACAAAAGGTCGAAGTGGAATTTTTTCATATCGATATGATCCCGGATGCCATGGATAAAATGAAATGGCCGGTGGCTGCAAAATTAATGAGGCATTGGTTTAATACAAAACCAGCGTTAGCATTTACCATAAAGACTAAAGACCAATATCAGAATGGGAAGGCACTGGATATTCCTGATGGCATAGTTAATTGTGACATTGTAAAAATGGCTTGGGCTATTCAGTTTGAACAAGTAATTAAAGGAATAGAATATTTAAGCGGCACATGGGATAGCCCAAAAGGTAGAGAATTACTAAAAAAGAGGCTTTCCCAAAAAGGTGATTATCTAAAAAGCAATGTATCAATTGGTTACTCTGATGACATCAGAGAACTGGAAGACACAGCGCAAGTCAATGTGACATTAATAGGAAAAAAAACAGATACTGTTAATGAGTGGTATGGAGCTATAGGAAATGCCAACTTAAAAGTCTGCGTTCGTGGAACTACTGAAAGCCGTAAAGAAGGTGTGTTTTTTATTGTTGAATCGGTTGGCTATTATTTAAAAGATACTTACGACTTTATTGATGATGGATACCCTGAACCTTTAGGTATTTGGAGTAAAGACCGAATTCTAAGTAAAGCGGAATCATCTGTATATATATCATCTTATTTATCAGAGTTCTGGGGGCGTTTGGCCCGCCAATTTTCAGGATTTGTTCCGGTGTTTAATGAAGATTTCCGAAAATGGCAGGAAAAACATAACGCTGGAGGAGACTACATTGTTTTCTCAGACGTGTACTGGACTGAGCCATTACCTCACAAAAAGGTGATAAAATTATGAGATTGAAAGCTTTAATTATTATCGCTATCCTGTTTATGATATGGGTATTTTTGCCATCAACATTGTTTGTTAGTGATCGTGATGCAGCTTTCTCGCATATCAGCCCTGATAAAAAATATACAGCGGTAGTGTATAGAACAAAAATCATATCACCGTATTCACTTTACAAGTTCCTACAAAACGAAAACTACTATTTTATTCTCTATGGTGAAGATCAGCGTGTTATATTTAAGCCATCAATGTTTTATGGTACCTCAGACTTGGGGGCTTCTGATAGTATAGAATATGTTTATAATGAAAAACATTATCTTTTCTACCCTGGACAAAACGGTTACGACTCCGTCGAGTTAAATAAATAACCTTTTTAAGGCGGACTAGCGTAAAATATTTGGAAACCCCATAAGCATGAGATATAAATCACCGTCTCTATACGAAATACTTACTGGCAACTTTACAGGGGATCTTCCCCTTGAAGTTGTAAACGAAGACGACCAGGTCATTTTATCAGTACTGGATAACATCCAGCGTATATTGAACGCCCGGGCCGGTACCATTTCCCATCTACCAGATTATGGTCTGCCGGATATGACCAAAATTCTGCAAGGCATGCCCGGGACAGCCCACGAGCTGATCGATACGCTGTCCGGTGTCCTGCTCAAGTATGAACCCAGGTTGCAGTCCCTCCATGTCACTTTACTCGAACAGCAAGTGCCTGGTGAACTGCGTTACGCTATTGATGCGGAACTGAGAGGTATTGGACTTATCCGGTATGGCACTGAGTTTATGCCAGAGGGAAAAGTGATGATCAGACACCTGAAACAACAGCAGTATCTTGAAAACAACCAGTTTATCTAAACCACTCATATCTTCCTTCGATACGGATTTCACAATGCCCCATTCAAGCGAACACCACCTTAAAACCGGGAGCGATCCCCGTACATTGCCCGATTACTCAGCATTGCGTGAGGAATTGGCAAAACTGTCCCATCCGGCCCGCCCGGATGTGGACTGGGGGCATGTTGAAAAACTGGCGTTAAACCTATTCGATGCCAATGGTGTCGAGCTTCAGACGGCGGCTTGGTATACGCTGGCAAGGGCACAACAGGCGGGTATACAGGGCTTCAATGAAGGTTTAGCGATTCTGGATGCTCTGATCCGCTATCAATGGTCATCAATGTGGCCCGCTTCTGCACATGCCCGAATTGAAATACTCAGCAGCCTGAGTAAACGACTTCAGCAGCTTTTCCGGACCTTATCACTCCAGAGGTCAGATTTGCCGAGCCTGAACCAAGGGATAAGACTTTTGAGCTCAACAGGAGAGGCTCTGCAACGGCTTGAGCTTCACAATGCAAGCGGAGTTGATACTCTCCGTCAAATGCTGCATAACGCCACCGTAAAGCTGGAAAATAGTGAACACGTCCCAAGCCAGATAGAGAATAATTTAACAGACAGTGTGCTGCCGGTAAGGGCCGGAAAACAAAATAGTCAGCGCTGGGTGTATGTAGTTAATTCAGATCCAACGATTGAAGTTGAAGTAACTAGAAAGTCAGCCTCCAGAATCAGCCCAGTCACGGCTTTCATCGGCGGCATTTTTACCGCTGGCGCACTGAGCATAGCCGCCTTTACTTTCATACCAAAATTATTCAATCACCCCGGAGAAGATGCGGTAAACAACTCTCTAGCAGCTTTACCAACCAGCATGCCTTTTCCGGATGTCGATCAGCTACGCCAGGCCGCTCCGACGTGGCTTAAATCCAGTGATACCTACGCGGAAAAAGTAAACGCCCGATTGAACGAATTAAGCATGCTTCCACCATACTGGCCGTTGCAGTACGGCTCTCAGTTGGTTGAGCAAACCCGTCATCTTTATCCCAACACCAAACTTGCACAGGAGATGTCAGCAGACTGGCAGTCAAGGCTCAAAGCCAACTCGTTGCCAGACGCCAACATCAATGGGTGGAATCAGGGAATGACTGAGCTCAACAGACTTCAGAACCGACTCAATCAGCTTGATGAGAAGAACGGGAAATATATGACTGTCAGCGAGCTTAAAACAGCAGTGTTCTCAATTTCACAGGCATTCAATAATGCCGTACCGGTTGAAGAGTTAATCCGGCAAATCCAGGCATTCCCGCAAGACCAACCGCTATCCAGAGATCTGCTCAACAGGGCAGACCTACAGCTCAAGCAACTCAACAATTCCTACATGATCGTTAAATCGAAAAACTCAGATTAGATGACGATTATCGACTATTCGCTCGTCGCACATTTCGTGATAATCTCCGGCCCTTAAATTTTCCCCTAACAGTCGTGGAGAAAGGATTGACTGAGCTAACTACTAAGCGCCCTGACACTGAACTGGCTCATCTTGCCTGGTGCATCATCGTAGCGGTAAAGCTTGCACGGAAAGAGGGAAAATCTCTCACGCCTCTTCAAACACACATGTTCATAATGCAGTGGCTTTCAACCGCTCAAAAGCGCAAGCTTTTTCCTAAATCTTTGGCACCTGACATTATATGGTTACAGGCACAAGGAAAACAGAAAGGACCAGCTGCACGGCTTTACAGTAAGGTTGAATATATCTGGTTAGCCAGCTCTGGTGAGTTAGCCAGCCAGAGCACACTGTTTCGGTTTACTTGCATGATCGACACCCTGCGCTCAATGGGCTGGCAAGATCACCTATTATCTGATACCGAGTGGCAGGAGGGTTGGAAATGCAGTACTGAAGTATCTGCTGTATATACGCAAAAATCACAACTTCATCGTTCATTTACAGAGGCTGGAGAGCTTATGCACCCTCTTGAGGTGCGCCTTACTGGGATTCCTGACGGAATATTTCCATTACTAATGCAGTGCGGGCTCAAGACTCTTAAGCAGTCTGTGAACATGGGCTACACGATCCTTCTTCTACAACCAGACGACATGTCCGCCATCGAGAAATATTGAAAATCTCACTTTTATGAAGCAAAGTAGGCGTATCAGGTGAGAGAAACACTCAGGATGAATATGCAAGGCGAAACGGTAATCTGCCATCAGTGTGTGGGAGAGAAATATGTTAAGTCGGTGATTAAAGCTCAAGGCACAGCAGCGGTTCCATGCAGCTATTGCGAGCGAAAAAGAAAAAACATTCCAATATATGAAGTCGCCGATTTAATGCATCAAGTGTTTAATAACTACTACATTCCTGAAAATGCGTATTATTATAACGAAAGGGATGTAGGAGATTCAGCGAGTGATGTAATCCAAAATGAATTAGGCGTTGAGGAAAATGTTGCAGATGATATTTACCAAGAACTCTGTGAACAGCATAATCCACGTTATCCGGATGATGGATTAGTCTATGACGAAGAGTTTGTATATGGTCGTCGCCAATTTTCATCTCAGCGAGTAAATCAAGCATGGGAGAATATGAAAACCTCCCTAAATAGTGAAACTCGTTACTTTAATCAATCTGTGAAGTTTTTTCTTGACGATTTGTTTTCGGATTTAGATAAATTCCGAACTGACCAATCAGAAACACCAATTAAGACAATTGATGCAGATTTCAGACTCTATAGAGCTAGATACTTTGAAAGTCTACATTCGGTAGAAAGAGAATTACGACATCCTGAACGAAATTTCGGTCCGCCACCTTCAGCTCTAGCCCGTTCAGGTCGCATGAACGCTCATGGTATAGCAGTGTTTTATGGTGCGACCACCCCAGAAATAGCTATTGCTGAGATCCGTCCACCGGTAGGGGCTCATGTCATCGTGGCTCCATTTTCTCCGCGTAAATCCTTAAGGATTTTAGATCTATCTGCATTAGATGCGTTGATATTTAGTCAAGAAAGCGTCTTCAACCCTGAGACAATCAAAAGTCTGGAAAATACTGCCTTCCTGAAAACATTTTCTCACAAACTGACGTTACCCGTTTTTGATAATCAGGACAAAGGATACTTAATCACACAAGTTATCGCCGAATATTTGAGTGTTTCGAAGGAATATAATCTAGATGGAATTAGTTTCCGCTCCACACAGGTAAAAAAAGATTCATCCGTGAGTCGGCGGAGAGTTTCCAAAAAAAATGGCTATAATGTGGTGCTATTTAACAAATCCTCAGGTGTAATGTATTCTGGCCGAAATGAGAGGGCTTATAAGGTTAGTCTGATGGAGAATCTGGACGATGACAGGGATTTCTTTAATCCAACAATTCAGTTGGTCGAAGCTAGTCCTGTGTCTCAACATGTATGGTCACACTCATCATTTATGAATAATAGCAAAACGCTTGAGCTTATAGTTTCAGAATTGAAATATTATAAAATTGATGGTGTTCTTTTTCAAAAATCCATGAAAAATATTACTCAGGGAGAATCGGTAAAAAGACGTACAGAAAGCCAGCCCCCAGAGGAAATAGACCCATTCTAACAACGAAGTTCTAGTAGACCGTAAATTGCAACAACTCTGCACCAGTCGCGGCTCTTACGTTTTCAAAATGAGGTTGTAGGTTCAATACTGCAACCTCGTAACGCACATTAATCAGTGCGCACCACAAATCATAAACCCCTTACAAATCAACAACTTTGTCAATGCAGTTTTAAAGTGTCACCTTGATCTGCAAGATAGAAGTGTCTCACAATCGAGATCCTGTATTTGAATGCATTCGTTCCCCCTCGTTTCTGCACTAAGTTGTTCCTTAGTTACACCCATAAATCTAGTCAGAATGCTGAAACGATAGTTGATTACACCTCTATCAAGAGCACCGGCACCCCTGCCAAAAACATTCTTGGGAGATTTTGTAGATGTGATCTCAATCGGTGGCTGTTTCATGACTGGATTAGTGTGAAGTTCTGAGGCATGGATCATTGCCTAACCGGCTAACTTTCAATACATTAGTAGGATTAGAGTTTTTACTTATCTTCCGAACGAACAAATGGAATGAGAAATGATAGATTTCACAAATAAACTTAAGAAAAAAGAACTCCCAAAGAGAATAAACCCAGTTGAAATATATGAGTCATTAGATAGACGTAGCGAAGCTGGCCCATTACGTCCTTCCCAAAAAAGTATTCTCGAACAATGGTTTAACAGTAGGCGTGACGAAAGGGATAATATAATTAAGCTACACACAGGGGAAGGTAAAACATTAATTGGATTGCTAATTTTACAGTCTAAAATCAATGAAACCAATAGCCCTTGCTTGTATGTTTGCCCTAATATTTATTTAGCAAAACAAGCAGTCAAAGATGCAGAAAAATTTGGCATCCCTTATTGTATAATTGATCATAGTAAAATGATACCGGATGATTTTCTTGCCGGGAGAAAAATACTAATTACTCACGTTCAAAAATTATTCAATGGAAAAACTGCTTTTGGCTTAGGCAGCAAATCAATTCATGTTAATTCAATCATTTTAGATGACTCACAAGCATGCATCGACTCAATTAAGAACAGCTTTACTATTAAAGTAGATAATGAAAGCGCTCTTTACAAATCAATGTTAAATATTTTCTCTGATGAACTACGCGAACAAGGTGAAGGTAGTTATTTAGAAATGGAAAATGGAGTTGGAAATAACACATTGCTTCCAATACCATATTGGTCATGGATTGATAAAAAAGAGTTAGTGGCGCAAGAATTAATTAAAAACATTGAAGATAAAAGAGTGTCTTTTATTTGGCCTTTAATAAAAAACGAAATACACAACTGCCAAGCATTTCTATCTGGTGAATATTTAGAAATTTCACCAATTTTTTCACTAATAGATTCCTTTGGTAGCTTCAGTAAGGCTAACCATCGCTTCCTTATGTCCGCTACTACGCAAGATGATTCATTTTTTATCAAAGGATTAGGTTTTAACGTCGAAGCAGTTAAAAAACCTTTGGTAAATCCTGATCTTGTCTGGTCAGGAGAAAAAATGATTCTAATACCATCATTAATTGATGAAACATTAGACCGTGAGAAAATAATAAACTGGTTGCTTCGTCCATATGACAAACGAGCATTTGGAACAGTATGTTTAGCACCTAGCTTTGCTAATATAAAACAATTCCAGCGAATTGGGGCTACAGTAGCAACTACAGAAACAATTTACGACTGCATTGAACAGTTAAAAAGAGGTGTATTTTCCAATTCTATGGTCTTTGCTAACCGCTACGATGGCATAGACTTACCTGATAATTCATGTCGTATTTTAATTATTGACTCTAAGCCATACTCTGAAACTTTAACAGATAGATATGAAGAGGAATGCAGGCCAAGCAGTGATATCATTAATGTAAAAACAGCCCAGCGTGTTGAACAAGGGTTAGGCCGGAGCGTGAGGGGCGAAAAGGATTATAGCGTTATTATAATCACCGGTGGCGATCTTGTTCAATTCTTAAAAAGCCCATTGACTACAAAATATTTCTCTCCTCAAACCAGAATGCAAATTGAAATAGGAAGTCAAATTGTAGGTTTTGCTAAAGATGAAATTGATGAAGGTGCAGAAGCTGATAAGTTATTCGCCGGATTAATTAATAAATCTTTGCAACGTGATGAAGGTTGGAAGGAGTACTATGTTGAAAGCATGAATGAAATTGATATTCGCGATAGAAAAGATAATCTTTATGATCTAATTTCACTAGAATACAAAGCTGAAAATTTATTTATAAAAGGTGATTTAGACAAAGCATGTGATGTATTGCAAGATATTTGTGATAGACATGTTGAGGATGAAATGGAGAAAGGCTGGTATCTTCAACTTCAAGCGAGGTATAAATATAACATAAGTAAAATTGAATCTAATAAAATTCAAAAATCAGCATTCCAGCGAAACTGTAATCTCCTCAAACCTAAAGACGGAGTTGTATATAAAAAAATTGACAATATAAATGCTACTAGGGTAAATAGAATAAATAAATGGGTTAGCGCACATACTGATTATCAATCTCTTATGATATCCGTTGATAGCATTTTGCAAAACATTTCCTTTGGTGTTCAATCTGACAAATTTGAAGATGCTATGCATAACTTGGGGTCCTCTATTGGATTTGTTTGCCAACGACCGGATAAGGAAATCAAAAAGGGACCTGATAATCTTTGGGGGGATGTAGATGGACAGTATTTCCTCTTTGAGTGTAAAAATGAAGTTGATGAAAACCGAGCTGAAATTAATAAAACAGAAGCTGGTCAGATGAATAACCACTGTGGCTGGTTCGCAGACGAATACGGCAATGCAAAGTGCAAAAAAATCATAATAATAAATACAAGAACACTTTCATATCAGGGTGATTTCAATGATGAAATATTTGTTATGCGAAAATCAAAACTTAAACTATTAAAAGATAATGTAAGATCTTTTTTCAAAGAGTTCAAAGATTATGACTTGCAATCGTTGGATGAGACCATTATCCACAGGTTTATTAGGCCACATAATTTAGATATTGAAAGTCTAACTTCTATTTACACAGAATCAATAATCAAGGCAAAAAAATAATTTTTAGCTCCGGCAGATGTTGATTAACAAAAACATCTGCCGAATTTCAAACCATCGGATACTTTCTGATTATTTATTGGCCGAGGAAATATTCATGACCCATTCAATAGCATTAGGTGTTCTGACCCAAGGTTTAATATTATGGTTTATATAATCAATTGCTTCATCCATTTCACCTAACGTGATATACCCGCTGTTAGACTTTGGTTGCAATCTGCGCTTCGATAACAAGCTGGGGATGTGTCCATTAGAATCAATCGCAATTCTAGCGATATCACCGGCATCAGGGGATGACTGTCTGTAGGCCAGAAGGGCGCGTGTATACTGAAGATACGGGCGCACATCTTCTGAATAATCATCCAGTAGTAAGGTCAGCTCGTCCACCATTTCCAGTTCGAGATAATAGCCAGTTAATAAATGACGGATCCCCTGGTTATCGTTCGGGTTGAGTTTAAGCATTTCGCGGCAGTGAGCCATAGCTGGGTAGAAGTTACCTGACTCCCATAATGCCTCAGCCAAAGCTCCTTTTGCTCTCATATATGGCCGAGTTTCGACAAATCCCCAGAAACGTCCAGCGAACTCCTGAAAATCCTCGCCAAGAGCAATGCTGGCTGCGTACAAAGCCGTTTCCAGATTACCGATTTTTGACTCAGGGGGGTCTTCAGATATCTCGCAGTAGAATGAGTATGCGTCAGCACAGAGTGGGGATTTCTTGATAGCTTTTCTGATGAGTTTCAGCACAACGTCCAGGTCATCAGTTTCCCAGGCATCGAACATAAACTCCTGAGCCGCAGCCAGATCCAACTGTAATTGCTCAGAACTGACAGCATTTTTATATAAATCAACGCGCTTTTTAGTCGGGAATTTAATCATCTCAAGTATCCTTTTGGGTGCTTACCGTTACCCGGTACTTTGCAGCACTGATGGTCGATTCTACCGCTTTGAACTTGCCACAAACAAGCTCGGGTCTGCCAGAACGGGATTGATAGCCCGGAGCTGTTCCTGGACACGCAACTGAGCCTTACGGCTGGGCGATTTTTTGCTTCGCTCCCGTTTGCCTTCGCTTTCCCGCTCATCCTGTTTTACCTGAGCCAGTCTGAGTACAGTTCCGAGACGTTTGTTATCGACAATCTGCCCCTGGTCGACACAGGCCAGCTTATCAAATGCCTGGCACTTAAGGCTCCGATGTCCATAGTGGAAGGCGAGGGTGCCATCGGGATAATCCAGTACTTTAATTTTTTCACCGGCAAGACGGCTATTTTCTTCTGTTGGGTCCATGAGATAAAGGATCTTATCGTACTGGAATGTCAGTGATTTCGACACGGTACGAACATCATGCCAGGCAAAGATGTCTCTTAATTCATCGGGGCTTTCCTGCACAGGACGATGCAAATCTTTCGGAAACCTTGCCGGTCGTGAAAACCGGCGGTTAAAGTCAGCGATGAAAGTGGCAAGCCAGGCATTCGCGGCTTCAATGCCGGTAATGCCTTCCAGACGCATTTCTTTGATCAGCCGATCCTGAAGTGTCTGATTCGCACGTTCCACGCGGCCTTTAGCTTCAGAGCTGTTGGCACAAATTAGCTCGATGGCCAAGTCATAGAGGACACGTCCGAACTGGGTAACGGTGGTATTGCGGTTCTCCGGACCACTGACGCGAAATATTGCGTGTTTGTCACTGTACAGCGATACCGGCTTCCCATGCTGCTCAATGTATTCACGGGTTGCCAGCATGTAGTCAAAGGCTGTTTCTGACTCGCTGAACCGCAGATGCATCAGACGGCCGGTGGCATCATCGATAAATACCAGAAGGCAGCATTTTGGCGCACGGCCTTCAAACCAGTCATGGTGGGAGCCGTCGATCTGGATAAGTTCACCCAAGCAATCACGCCGATGTCGGGGTTGATAAACCCGTGACTTGCGACGAGCATGCGGAACCCAGAGTCCGTCAGACGTCATCCAGTTGCGGACGGTCTCGATTGAAAGCCGGATATCATGGCGCTCTCTGAGTTTTTCAGCGGCCAGCGTGGGTCCAAAATCGCTGTAGTTTTCACGTATCAGTTTGAGCACGCGTAGTTTGAGAGATTCAGTCAACCGGCGGTTGCTGGGTTGGCCGCGTTTACGGCTGACAAGTCCTTCAGCACCAGAAACACGGTAACGATTGATAAGCCGTTGCGCCTGACGTTCTGAGATGCCAAGCTGTGACGCTGCATCGCGGCGACGTAGACGCTTTTCACAAACAGCCTGTATCACCGGCAAACGGTGGATCTCTTTATCTGACATGGTCACCAACATCCGTTGAGTCCCTTAGAATTGCATTCAGTTTAGCTTACTCTAAGGTGACGTTTCTATCTGGATAAAAAGTGACATTACTAAATGGTTATAACATTATAAGTGCGTATAATCAGGATTATGTTAAATCACCTACTGTGGTAAATAAGTTCATAACCGCCCACAGTACGCGATGAATCAGTCAGATGCTAAAGTTTAGTTGTGGACTTACGATGATGATTAAGTCTCAATACTGTGCTCGCACGTTAGTTCCTTCCCCGTTAAATCTCGTTTTACTACATCGGATGTACAGCTTGCAGAAAATGTCCAAACACTCTGCCCGATGCCGTGGGCATGTGGGCATGTGGGCATGTGGGCAGATTTTAGTATTGAAGATTGAAATTATGAGAAAGCCGCTGGGTTACTGTTAAAAGAAACGTCCCTTGTTATCCCGCCAGAGAGCAGCCCCGGCGCTCATTCCGAAAGTACCTGTAGTTAACCTTATTGTCATCCACCAACCAGCCATATCATTGCCCTCTCAATTGAGAGGGTAAGCATCTACTTTACAATATAATTTATATGTACCAATAAATTATATTACAAATCTTTTTTATTTTCTCGTGCAAATAATCCAAACATCCCAGAGATAAGCACAACCAAGAAAAATAAAAAAACAACCGCAGCAATAACCAAGAGCATTAAAATAGTAATCTCACCTATCTGATGGCGAGTGAGTGAAGTCTCGATTATGTAAGGAATCAAAATAACAATAACCACAGCTACCGCATACCCCAAAAATACTTTTATAAGAAATTTTCGAAATTCGTTTTTGCTCTCCTTTAGTGTGCCCACCCTTAATATTGGCGTCAACATTACTGAAATGAACAAAAACCCCAGATAATAACCATTATTAACATCAGGTTGTATAAAGCCAGGGATTAAGAGCAAGATGATTAGAGGTAGACACACCACCCAAATACCAACTATTAGGGAATTTAACCTTTTTATGGTTGCTAAATCTAGTTTATTCATATGGTGACTCCTTTATTATTACTCTTTAATAAAATAACGAGGATTATGTTAAATTTTGTCGGCGCACATATACAGCCAAATTTATACCGTCCTCTTTCCCGGCTGAGTTACAACAGTTCACTAATTTTTCCTTTCTAGCTTATCAATCATCATTTTTTTAAACTCTTCGGGGTATTCACCAGTTTTCAGTTGAGCCTGGGCACTAAACGAGAATGCATCCCTATAAAAATTGGCTACAGAAATATTCTCAACGAATGACGTGTCAATATATTTTCTATATCTTTTCTTAAGACCCAAAGTAATCGCAGGATTACCGTTATGAAGAGGAAGGTGTATGTCAACTACTTTATCAAAATCATCATTGCTTATTGGGAATGAGTTAAAGTCAGTTTCAATTAAGTCATACATTCCCGAATGCTTGTAAAGTCTTAGATAAATATCACAAGTTAACTGAAGATCTAATTTCCCCCAATAAAACTGAAGAAAACTACTAATTCCTGCGCAAATATGCATCATCCTTTCAATACGATAATGGTACTTCTTGCTTTCATTCTTATAAAACATATTGCAGAGTTTTTTAAATGCAGACCCAATTAAGTTTACCCTATCACCCGAATCGCTCGGCACAGAAAACATTTCACACATACGTTTAATATTACTGCCATATGTTATAAGTACCATGAAAAGTTTTGATCCGAAATTATCTGCCCATGCCTCTATAATTCGATTATCTTCATCATTTATTGATTTATAATAGTTATGATGATTTAAATAATGGGCAAGTTCATGGCATACGATTAATAATGCCACAAATAACTCTGTTGAATCTGTTACTTCCCGAACACAACAATCTTGAGAAAACCTAATGGTTGAATTTTCATTCCTTCCAACAATTGAAGCATGTTGCCACAAATTATCAGAATAATTAACTTTGACAGAGAATCCATATTCCTCTTTATAAAATGATTCAAGATCTGCTATAGCTTTTCTGAATACATCCTCGTAGTAATACCTAGCCATTTCTCAATCCTTTAGTAAAAATTAACTTTTGTTATTCGCGGCCAAATGATACCGTTGATAGTAACATCCACTCAAATTTTTCGCTCTCAGAGTATCTATCTACCCAGATACCGGTCACTTTCTCTCAACTTTAAAAATAATATCTTCATTTTATCTCGTTCTGTCGAATGATGCGCTCGCCGGTGATCATTGGGACAAAGCACGACAAGATTATCTAAGCTGTCGGGTCCATCTTCTTTCAAAGGCTGGATATGATGCACTTCAGCAAATACTGTCCCCTTAGGAGTTCGAAATCCAAGTTCGCCACAATACTCACAAATTCCCCGACTTCTCTCTAATGCCCTAAGGCGAAGGGACCTACTCCTGCGTGATACTTCATAATGTATCTCCTCTGTTTCAACACTAAAATCACCATGTTGATCTTCGTATTGATTTGCCTCACCGCGTACGAGTGTCAGGACTCCAGTACTCTCATCATAAGTTGCACACCATAATTCGGTATCCAGAATGCGTTTACTTGTCGTACGCTCTTTTAAAATAACGTGGACTCGTAAACCCTTTCGAATTATTTCTTTGTATATCTCATCAGTTCTATGACCCTTATGGTTCTGTCCGCGAGCTTGGTAGCTGGTTGAATAATGAGCCTTCAGTTCTGTCGGATGACGAATGTTATCCATCCATACGTTAACAACAGCAACATCACCTTCCAGCCATGCCCAGCACTGATTGAGATATGGGGAATTTGCGTGAGGCCAACGAGATAAAGACATACCTGCCATTTTTAGTAGGTCGTATATACGTAACCCTTTTTGGGGAATTGGCAAACTCATTTTTACCTCGTCTATCATTTAGGGAGCAAGAAGCCCCCTACTCTATCGTCATTTTGAACCGGATCTGAGTATTATTTTTAGCATCGAACTCTTGCTGGCGATAGTTCTTAATGGTGAATACGTCAACTCTTCTTAACGGAACCATTCGGGATGCTTTTGTTTATCGACCCGCTGGACCTGTGCTGTGTACTCCTCAACCTCTTCCGACCTTAGCATGATCTCATACGAATTAATAATAAATGGTCGTAACTTCACTGCATTTTTTTTGATTTTCGAATCAGCATAAACATTAATGATAAAATGCAATCGTTGGTCAGAAGAAAACTGGCGTCGCCATGCTTGATAGCTCTGAGTCTGCTTAATGTAGTTGGTCAACAGCGGAGCATATGCTTCATTTTCTTCAGGACTTAACGTCTGACCTCTTACAATTTTATTGATGATTGTAGCAACACCCGCAACCACATCTCCAAAATTTACCGCAGTCGTGATTTTTGTGTTATTAAAATCATTTTGAGCTAACGACACAAGCCATGTCTTTTTAAAACACCAATCTCTGAAATACACGAAATGTGATGTTACAGGTGTTGCATGGTTAAACTCGTCTAAGTTCCAGCCAAATCCTTCCATCGTAATTTTACTGATCTCTTTGTCAATTAAATCCATAATACTTACTCCTGCGTTTTGCATTGTTTGATTTTTATTTTGGCTTATACTCTCTCCGTAATAGTTATGCTAGCATAATCAAATGAATCCCAAACAATGCCTGCACACCAAATTTTAAATATCTTACAACGTATTTAATAAAACGTGTGTGTAGTTTAATGGAGTTAGTATGAGTAATATTCATTTAATAACAACATGTGCGAAAAGTAAAAATGGCGACGTGAAAGACTCTATTTTTCCAAGTGATATTACTGATATCCATCAGGCATTTTCAGAATGGTCATTGATGGTCAGACACCGGTATCAGTTACGTAAAGACATTACTGAAGCAAAAAATTTGTATCGAGGTGCACACTGGAAAACTGCGTTAGAAATAAGCAATCACTTTCCGAATGTATCGCTTTGGGTTATTTCCGCAGGTCTCGGACTTCGTCATAGTTCCGATCCCACAATGCCCTATGAAGCAAGCTTCTCATTCATGCCCCACAACTCGTCAGACGTATGGGCACTGCACATTCGTGAACCGATTTTGCCAGGCCACATTAGTTCGCTTTCTGAACTTCTCGGTATCCACAGCGCGGATCGGTTTGTTCTGGCTGCATCCCCCCTCTATCTGAAAGCGATAGAGCGGGACCTGCTTGAAGGTATCAATAAGCTATCAGATCCGTTTACACAGGTTACTATTGCCACAACTAAAGCCTATGCCGGTAACCTACTGCCGTATGTGAAATGTGCAAATCAGTCCATGATGGGCGAGCTGGGTGCAAACATGACGACTCTCAATATCAAACATGCAAAACATCTTGTTTCAACACTCTACGAGCAAATGAAAATCGAATAAGGCGCTTAGGTTAACAGTATTTGGCGCCTTGCAGGAAATCCCGATCACCGGCTGGAGGGCCGTAGGGTAAAGTAACTTTTCTCGCGGTCTATCGCAGGGGCAACATACTTCTTAAGGGAATTCGCATTCACTAAATTCGATGCCATTAGAGCGAAGTAATTCTCTGATATCATCGGCGAGGAAATACGCCTCATTCGTGTTGTCCTGACCATTAAAGAAATCGGTCTCAGGCAATGTAATTACCTTAGATTTCACCAGCTCATGGTTCTCGTTACTTTCGACAATTGCGTCGGCAATAACATTCGTTGCCCAATCGCGATCAAAACCTGGCATCGCAGGGAGTTTTGCCACTACGTCACTGGGTAAGGCGTCGATATAGTCCAAAGCTGCTTGCGCTACCGAAATCAGTTCTTTCATGCTTGTCACCTCACTGTTTCTCTGTTCCACCGTTCTTACTTCACGGCACCAGATTTTTGTTGTTTATTCATCAGATATTCTTCACCACACTTCTCACATTTCAAAATGTATTCAGCGGGCCTGAGTGGCTTTAGAGCTATTGTGTCGCAATCGGGACAGACAAGTCACCAGGCGCGTTTAACGATCCGCGTAACCCCCTCCGGCGGCTGCGGCCATTTCTCGTTTTCCGATGCGTACCGCAGTCGGCCCGACCCCCGGCTGAAATTCTTCATTGCCTGCTCTTCTGAGTCCATTCGGTACGTCCGCACTACAAAATCTGCCGGGGAGATCCCCCCTAAGACATCTTGTACCGTCAGTTTTTCAGGGGCGATATCGTACCAGTGCGTCAGCATTACCGGCTTTCCATCACGATCCACCGCCGTTTTCGCGAAATGGTCGCGCTCAAATTCCCAGACGGTAACAGGTGATAATCCCGCTGGCCGTGGATACTCGATGGCTTCGTCAATCATGACGGTACCCTCGTCATCAATGAATGATGGCGTCAAATATAGCTGGCCATTTCGGTCGAAACCAGACACTAGGTAGATCCATTGATCGTTCAGCAGTGTCGGCAATTCAGTAAGGTTACCGGTAGACCAGAGGCTATAACCGGATTTACGGTTGCCATCAAAGACTGACTCCTGAATTTCGCCTTCTGTTTTTGTGTAAAAACTCAACCCGGGCGACACTCCAGCCTCTAATTTCGCCAACAGCCGGGTTCGCATTGATTCCGCATTTTCGTAGAACTCAATGTATTCTTCGGTAAACATCTCCCGCATCTGCTCATTCGGGGCATGATGCATAAACCACACTTCAGGACTTTTGGTCCCGAGATACACCAATTGTGCCTTCCCTTTAACACGCTCTACCGCAACCGGCACCATCATTGCTGGGTTTTCAACGGTTGATCCGGTCTCATTAATTTCCTCATAAGCCACAAGCCATTGAGACATCATCTGGAGAAAGGTTTCAGGGTTCTTCATGTCCACGAACTGGCGGAGTAATTCTGGACCCCGGCTGCAAAGGTCAAACAGGCGCTGCTTTTCCTGATAACTTGAAAATGCGGTTTTTTTACCTGCCCATTCCGCCACCAGCAGCGGCTCTTCAAACAGAGTATTTTCAGACGGCGTGATTGGGTTCAGTTTGACCCAGTCCTTATTAGCCTGCCGAATAACCCCTTTGGTGCTGGATGCCAACGTTAGCTTGTGTACCCAGGCATGGGCCTCCAGTCGGTTATCACATTCATAGGCAGCTGGTGTGGCGTAAGCCAGCAGTTTACCCGTGGCATTTACCGATAGACGAATAAGCGTTAACCCCTTCTGTTCAATGAAGGCCTTCACCGCCGGTAATTGGCTTCTTCCGGCCCCGCCAAGCTGATAGAGTTGATTCAGCAGCCCTTCCCTGCCCTTTTGGGTCGCCATGGCAATAGAGAGCGGCTCACCACGATTATTGGCCCGGAATGTGATGATGCATTTATCAATGATCCCCGGGCGGCTTTCCGGTGTACCAATATGGCCATCGACCAATGCCTGATTCAGCTCAATACGATAGGCCTGTTCTTCCAGGCGTTCCTGCCGGATAAATTCCAGCGCCATCTTAAACATCCGGATGTAGTAAATATGGTTGTTGCGAAACTTCCGGCGGCGGATATACCACTCAAGGTCTTCTGGCAGAATGGTATCCATGCACAGGTATCCCATGGTATCCCTGACCTGGAACTTCGACACATTGACCTTACAGCTGATTTTTTTACCTGTGGAATGCCTTTCGCACAGCGCATTCACGATAAGGTCTTCGCCCTGGCTACTGGCAATGACAATCTCATAATCTTTGAGCGGGCTCGCTTTCCAGCTCCAGCCCCGGTAGCTGCTGTTATAATCGCGGTCTTCCTGTGCAGCGCCTGGCGCCGTGCGAGGAGAAATCAGTTCCCGCCAGGCGCAAAGCACCCGTGATCCGGACTGTAACGCAGAATTGGCACGATCTACGAACTCGCTAAGCGATGGGCGAAGCTCAGGTGCAGCCAGTAATCCGCTGCCGTCACTGTCATGCAGGAAGGTCATGAACTGTTCCTGAAATTCGAGGCTCAGGAAGCTGAAGGGTGTGTGTTTGTCGTAGAAAGCACCAAAGAGCTTCAGCCGGTGATCCAGCCCGCAGATGAGGATTAAAAAGCGGCGGTAATGCAGAGCCATCAGGTCATGCGCCTTGAGCCGGTCCGTGTAACTGACATCTTCGAATTTGATGGTGCTGCCATCCATCCCCTTGAAATGGGCTTGTTGCTCACTTTCGGAAGGAAACAGCTGGTTGGCACCCAGGTGGCTTTCGACAGAAGAAAAGACCTGATAAACGTTTTGTCCATCCCTTACCAGCAGGAACACCACTTTGTTCTGCGCGTTGCGCTCCCGGTTTTCCCAAGGGTCACGGTAGTCAATGTACCGGCGTGTTGTGGCCATACAGACAATGGCGCGTTCAGACGGGAAAATCTGGTCCACCAGCGAAGGATGCGCTTTCAGTGTCTGATGGAATCTGTCCATGTCTGAGAAATCAAACCATTGGTTCAGATCGGTCCACACGGCCAGTTCCTCATCGACCATGAGCTTTGCCTGAACAATCTGAAGTGGAATGTTTTCCGGGGCTGACTCCCCCTCGCAAATCGTCACTACCTCAACATCCTTGCCAACGTAGAGCTCCAGACTCCCAACACCATCCTGAATTTTTTTCACATGCTCCCGTGAGGCTTCAGACGTCGCAATCATCGCCGCGCCCTGTTCTTCAAAATACGGCGTCATCCGTTGAATGGCTCTGGTGATGTCATTCGATCTTGCGGAGATAGTCTGGCTGATAATTTCGTTCACCCGACCTTCCTGCCTGGCGGCGTTTCGGATCTCATCGATACGCGCCTCAGTTAAATCCGATGACAGCGCATTTTGGACGCTGCCCACGGCAAGGGAGGCAATCGTCTGTTGCTGAGCCGGAAGGGCCAGAGTTCCACCACGCTGATCAGAGGAATCCGCCTTACACTTTTCCTCTTCGAATTGCTCAAGAGCGAGACTTCTGAGGGCTTGCGGGTTGCTGACAAGTCCGGTGAGTTCAGACTGAAGCCTGGCCACCTCCTCCTGAACATGCCGCAGCTCGGCAGCACGGATCTGCTTATGCTCTGGCTGAAACTGGAAGCGGTTGAGAAAATCCTGCCTCAGGAAGCGATGTTCTGTCATCGTCTTCCCACGCTCGTGAACCTCACCCTGGCTATTAGTCATCTGAACAGCAATGGTTTTGCCATAAACACGGGGATGGGAGCGAAGGATCACCGTATGTAGTTCATTCTCTACGTAGCGTAACGATACGATAAGCAGGGTGTCACCGGCACTTATGCCTTCTTCAGGGATATCCACTAAAGCAGACCAGAACTCCCCAGAGGCCAGAGACTGAAAGCGCTCAATACGCTCTACGCTATTTTTGATGATCAACTCACCCATCATTTATTCCTTACCTGCCTCGATTTGGTCATAGCATACCAACTTAGTCTGAACACCTAATAACCCCGTGACACTGAAAAACAGCCTGACGGAAATGTGCGGACTATCTAACTAAGCCAGACCCGTCGAAATGGGTTCGGTAGAATTACCTAATTAACTTGATATGATGTTTTACGACAGAAACCGCCGTTCTACCCGGACGATTTAATGGATACAAACCTGCCTTCTTATCTCAATACACTCCATCAGGCGTTACTGCTGGTGGATGACGCGCCTCTAGAATGCGATGGACACACGATGATGGTCAGCCTGGCCCTGTTACGTGAGAACATCCCCCACCAGCGTGTCTTGGGAAAAGTGTGCGGACTGGATAATGGCTTTGCGCTTTCTCCCCATTGCTGGATTGTGCTGGACGGGCATATCCTAGACTACCGCCTGAGGATGTGGGTGCACCTGCAACTGGGTGATGAGGTTGCCGCACAGGCACCACATGGGATATTTTCCGGCAATTCTTTCCGGTTGCGGTACCAATACCAGGCAATACAGCCCTTCCCGGCAAAACCCATGGATCCGACTCTGCTGAATGTGCTTACTGAGGGGTATTCAGACCGGCTTCACATCCCAAGGAGCTCCTCCGCGTATCGCCTTGAATAATATGAAGGCTCGCGGTTTTAGCCAGGCTGGAGCTTCCTCACACAGCTTAGAGCGTTTGATCTTTGCGTGAATGGCGGCGATACTGTGTTTATATCCAGTATAAATCCGGGTCGCATCATGAAAGTTACTTTTGAAATCCCCGCAGCCATTCCGCTGCTACACTCTCCTTTTTTCTCTGACCTCATCAGTTGCGGCGTTATGAGCCCCTGTGCAGGCCACGAAGACAATGAACTTAACCTTCATGAACATGTAGTTAAAAATCGCCCTAGCACTTTCTTCATTAGGGCCAATGGTCATTCCATGAAAGACGCCGGGATCTGTGATGGAGCTATCCTGGTTGTCGACCGTTCACTGACTGCCACCGACGGCTCCATCGTGATTGCGCTAGTGGACGGTGAATTTACCGTCAAGATGCTTCAGCTGCACCCGGAACTCATGCTAATGCCCTGCAATCCGGCTTTTTTGCCAATACGGGTCAATCCGGAGGAGCTGGAGATCTGGGGGGTGGTCACTTTTGCAGTAAATCAGTTCTGATATGTATATGCATGTCGATATCAACGGGGCCTATGCCGCCTTTGAAACTGCCATGGAGCCAAAGCTTGCCGATCATCCGTTGTTGATCTTGAGCAACAACGATTCTATGGTTATCGCTATGAATCAAAAGGCAAAAAATATTGGAATTAAACGCGGGGCCCCTCTTTTCAAATGCCAGGAGCTGATCAAAAAGCACCGTATTGCCATCAGAAGCTCTAATTTTACCCTCTATGAGGACTACTCGAACCGGTTCCATGAGACCCTTGAAGAGTACGCCGCTTCCACCAATCGGTATTCTGTGGACGAATGTTTTATGTCACTTGCTGGGATGACGCATCTTATCGATCCGGAACGCTATGGCCGTGAAATTCGGGCCACCCTTCAGCACAACCTCTCACTCACCTGTGGCGTGGGAGTAGGAATTTCAAAAACTTTAGCAAAATTAGCCACCTACGCTAGCAAGAGGTGGAAAGCTACGGGGGGAGTCGTCGTTTTGACTGACCCTATCCGCATTCAAAAATTATTGTCACTGGTTGAAACCCGGGAAATATGGGGGATCGGCAAAAGGATAAGCGAACACCTCTGTGAGCTGGGGATCAAAACCGGTGCTCAGTTCGCCAATACCGATGTGCGTTTTATCAGAAAAACCTTTGGCGTACAGATGGAAAGGACCTGGCGAGAACTTAATGGTGAACCTTGTTTTGCCCTGGATGACTCCCCTCCGGCCCGACAGCAAATAATCGTTTCCCGCAGTTTTGGACAACGTCTTACCGATCGGCACGATCTGCATGAGGCAGTATCCTTCTTCACAGCAAGAGCAGCTGAGCAGCTGCGGCTCGACGGTTCGTGGGCGCGACAGGTAATGGTATTCATCCAGAGCAGTCATTTTGCCAAGGGTCCGGATCGCTTCAGCACCAGCGGAATAGAATTTCTAACATCCACGCAGGATACGCGAGACCTGAACAGTGCGGCCATCGCTATTCTTAACCGGATCTACCGGCCTGGGATCGCCTACGCAAAAGCAGGAGTGGTGCTGTCATCGATGACCGACGGTACTGAGCAGCTGAGTCTGTTTGATGAAAGGCCAGTGAGGCCAGGGAGTGAGGCATTGATGAAAGTAATGGATCGTCTTAACCGGCAGCACAGGGGAACTGTATTCATGCTGGCTGAAGGCATTGAACAGCCCTTCAGGATGAAACAGGCTCTGTTATCGCCCCGCTACACCACTCGCTGGGATGAACTTCCAATTGCACGAGCTTAAAACGTACCCTTAAATTCATCAGAATCAGTAGAGAGAATTGGATAAAAGCGGCACAGATAACGCGAACTCCTTAAAGTGGTGTTCAGCCATGAACCACCAGCTTTTAATCAGTCAAAACTCTTCATTCCTGGGATCTTTCAATGAACCATCCCTGCTTACGACAAGCCTTGCTCAGTAGCGACAGCCTATCAATGTTACTTCCGTCCTTTTCACCAACGCTCACTTTATACTCTCTCATTTCAGTTGGTTCCATTGGGGACAAATACAAGTAATGTTCTGTTGCTATATATCTTGCGACTCGCTTGCTTGCATCTGAGTCTAGTTTCTCCGCATTACAACCTGAGCGCGTAGGTTTAAAACCTTCAATTTTTAAGGCGTTTTCCAGAGCAATGAGCAAGTGAAGATATAGATCAATACTGGCAAAACTATTCAACTCCCAGGCTGTTTCCCGGCTGACAAATTTTGGCTGTGAATCGAGCTGAGTAATTGAGAGAGCTAAGTTTGTCTCTTGGTTACGAACCAGTTCGCTTAATAATTTCCGGTCCTGAAACCGGCCATACGCCAGAGTCAACACTGCCAGCACCAACAAGACAATTACTATCATCATTTTAGACTCCCCACCAACTGAAGCAGTTGAACGAACTCGGCATACCAACAATGCACCTCAAAGGCTGTCGCTTTCGAGCATCTAACATAACTGTATTGATAAAGGGCGCCAGAAAACAATACGGAGTGCTTTTAGAAAGCGAGGTTAACTGGAACCCGACTTGGAAGTAATCGTATATTCTTACCTTAAATTACCCCCGGGCCTTTTCAATTGCCGCCTGCAATGTGCTGATATCTAACGCGCCAGGAATAAAGGATGTTGTGTCTGCCGTTGGATTCTTCATGTTGATGATAATGAATCCCGGGGTCCCGGACACGCCCAGTTGCTCACCAAGCTGCATGTTTGCAGAAATGACGTTTTCAAACCGGGTTTTATCTTTGCCAGTAAAGGCCACATCAAAGCCTGATTTTTTCACGACGGCGTCAAAATCTGCCAGCTGGAACGTCCGCTGCGTGGTGGCAAATGTGTGAGCACTGGTCATGATGTTGTTGTGGTATTTGCGATAACCTTCGGCGCCGTACTTATGGAATACGTAGAGACCGGTTGCGGCTCCCATCGCAGAGACTGGTTTGGTACCGGCAAAGATTGGGAATTCTTTGAAGAAGAATTTCACGTCCTTGTTCTGACCCATGGCGGTCTCAACAACCGGCGTCACCCGCATACAGAAGATGCACTGGTAATCGAAAAACTCAATGACGGCCACGTCCGCGTTGTCCGGTCCAATATTTGGCGTTTCGGTGGTATCAAACAGTGCCGGTGCATACGGGATCAGTCGCTCAACAGACGCCGTTGCTTTCGAGTTTTCCAGCGCATTGCCCGCTTCTACCAGTTTCTGCGGATGCTTTATCAGGTAATCAGCAGCAATCTCCCCTACCTCTTGCGGGGTAAACATCCGAGCCCCAGCCGGGGATGTCGCCGCTAAATCGTGTGCTCTTGCATTCAGAACCGACTCGGTCTGGTTATTGCTCATGCGTTCCATTATCTTTTGCTGCAAAAAAAACGTTGCCGTAGCAGTGATGCCAACAGTGATTAAAATCGCCGCCGCTATTTTTAATGGACTCACCGGTTGAGACTCTTTCATATGCACCTATATGTCATTCTGTGTATTAGAGAACAATGTGAAAAGATTATACTGAAGCGGCAAGGTGAAATTATTCGCTATAAAGCGTATTTAAGGGGTTGTGGGATGCGGATGAAATGGGTATTACCTTTTGCAGCACTGCTTTTAAGCGGCTGCGGTTATCATTTCCAGACGGAGATGGAAGCCTATGACCTGATCCCTCGTCCAGTATTGAATAAAAAGGTCGAAATTGTCGCACCTGATGATTCCATTCAGTCCCGGGTATTTGCATCGGAGCTGGCAAGCGGGTTAACAAAAAATGGTTTTGTTATTTCTGATCGCCAGCCCGATTACGTGATGACATTTTCCTACGCCAGGCCATTAGAAAATAAGCAATACAGCACTCAGGAAGTCACGGGTGTAATCGGGTATGTAATGACCGAAAAAAAGCAGCATCCGGGAAAAAAGGGATCGTCTAAGACAGAATATGAGTATGAACCCGTCGAAGGTGTGGTGGGTACAGAAACCTATTCACGCCTTCACTATGCACGTGAATTCAGAGTGAGCATGCGCCCGGGTTCGCCTGCGGGAAAAGAAGTGTTATCCGTCAGCATGAAAAGCAACGCACCCGTCCCGTCTGATAATGCCGCTTACTCCGCGATGATTGCGTCATTTACAGAGAAAATGGATGCGCCACTTCGCTCCGGATTCTACAGCACCGTTGTCCCCTGGAACTGACTATGCGCTCGCCCATCGTGTCTGATGGTTGATGTCGTAAAGCCGATAAACATCACCCCAGGAAACCGGTGTGAGCTTATTTACATAGACATAATGCAGCTGTTTTTTTACCCCAAGAGAGGTGAGAGGCCCTTCAAGAAGCTCACGCAGGGTGACCTCATCCAGTGCCTTTTCCGGGTGCAGGCAGTGCAGCTGGCTCAGCAGGAACGCCATCGCAATCACAAGCAATACTAAGCTGACCGCCTGATATTCAACAGAGATCGGCAGGACAAAGCTCACTACGCCTGTGAGAGACATGCAGACAAACCACCCGGCCAGCAGCAAAGGTACTTTTTTTTGAGCCATAAGAAATTGCTGCGCCACTACCGGATCGTTGAGATACACCCGGTCTGGCAGGCCTGTCGCTTTTAAAACCAGATTATCCAGTACCCGCACTGCATTCATTTCAGACCCCTTCCCGTCAGGCAAACCTGACGATTCCTGTCGGCATGAATTGGAAAATCGGCATTTGTACCAGCTCCGGCCGGATGACCTTTAACTGGCGAATTGGTGCCAGCTCATCCGGCTGCTGAGTCTGGCTGGTGCCGGGACCTTTATGGGTGCTGTCATTATTTACCTTGAGCTTTTCGTTCTTCAGGTACCCTTCGAGCTTCCGGGCCAGCTCATCGCTGGTTTTCGGGGATGCGGCCAGATGCCCGGAATCAGCAATGGTAGCGGACATTGCCCGGGCCTGAACACGCTCTGAGAGCTGGCATGCACCGTTGGCACATACCGAAGCCATCACCGGTTGGGAGCTCACGGCTACCAGCAAAAGCACATTCATCAATTTCAGTTTCATCATCACCTCATGACATCGTTCATAAAGTTACTTTTTAACCGAGCTCATCTGATTCACCAGATTATCGGCACTCACCCAGCCATTGAACACCAATGGCTCCCCGGTCAGTGAGACCATGGTTGGCGTCCCCCTGAGCGGAATCGTGGAGGCTATCTGGAACTGCGACTTGATGTTATCCAGGCATGCCTCCGTAGCCCTGCCCGCCGGGACGGTTGAGGGTACGCTCATCGCCTCATCCAGTGCTTTATTTGGCGTGGCCGAACACCAGACCTTAGCCATGTTATCCGCGACGACAGAATTCAGTCCCGCCCGGGGATAGGCCAGATACTGAATGGTGATCCCCGCATCAAGGTAGGATTTAATATCATGGTGTAACTTCTGACAGAATCCACACGTGATATCGGTAAATACGGCCAGCTTATATTTTTCGTTTGGCGACTTATATTCAATGGATTTGGTTTTAGCGGCAAAAGAACGAACGGCCATTAATACCGCCCGTTCCGTTGTGTTTTCCACGTCCTTCCCCTTCACGTGGAATAAACTCCCCGTGAAAATATAATTACCATCACTGGTGACATAGCTGATGCCTTCACGTGAAACCACGGTAAAAATGTCACTCACTGGAGATGGTTCTATATGTTCAATCGACAGCCCGACATTTTTCAGCTTACTGAGGGCCGTTTCAGAGAGAGTGGAAGAAGAGGCGCCTGCCATTCCACTAAATAACGAAACTGATAACGCTAATGTGAGGGTTGCCGTTTTAAAAATATGCTTCATACCACCTCCATAAATGTGATGAAGATAGTAACATGCGATACTTTCTTGCCTTTCTGCTTGGGGGACAAATTCGGGGGTTATTCTGTCGGGTATGGCAATTGACCTGTGGGAGAATATACCTATTCGCTAGCCTCTGGAGATGCCCGTGTTTATTCCCCCTGATGATGTGAAACCTATTCCCGTCCCGGTTGAAATACGGACACAATGCATACGCGATGCCGCACACTACTTCGGTATCGACTCAGAGCTGGTGTATACCCTCTTCGACAATGAAGGAGGGAAAGTCGGCTCGTTCAGCCGCAACACTAACGGCAGTTATGATATTGGGCCGATGCAAATTAATTCCTCTAATCTTCCAGAGATAGCCCAGCACTTTCCGACCGTTACCTGGAAGGTCCTTGCGTATGATGCCTGTGCCAGCTTTTGGGTGGGGACCTGGTGGTTGTATCGTAAAATTGTCGATCGCAACGGCAACGTCTTTGAAGGGATCGGGGACTACAACAGCAAAACACCCAAAGTGCGGGCAAAGTATATTTTTAACTTTATGGTCCGGTACAACCACCGCATACAGCGCCGGAACGGCATGGATGAACTCTATCGCTGGACGCAACCGGCCACCACCTATCAGGGCCATGTTGCTAATAATGAGCCTTTACCCACCCGCCAGCCGCAATAACAAAGACAGGCGGGTAAACCCGCCGCCCTGCTGACCCAACCCAGCAATCAGCTTTCATTCAGAGTCCGCGCCCTTCCCGTTCGCCAGTCGGCACGGGTATGCAGGCATAATCAGCAATCCGTACCCAGCATCAAAAGTAGCTTTTATATTCTCCGGCAACCTCAGATGCTATCCTCAAAAAAAACCGCGCACGAGCGCGGTTTTTCCTATCAGGTTAAGACATCTACCGTTTGTTTTCATTGAGCCAGTCGTTCAGTTTACCCAGACGACTTTCATAGTTTTCGTTTCGGTCTGATAGATTAGACTTAGCGAAATCTTCAAACTTCCCGGCCACGGCAGGGCCATACTCAGGGGAATCCGACAACTGCTGCTTAATGGCCAGCATAGTCACATCCTTACCCTCTTGGTAGTTTCCTGTAGCCTGCTGAGCATTCAGCCCCGTCCAGCGTTCCGAAATCAAGCTAGCCCCATCTGAGTTTTGCATGAATTTCACTGCTTTTTCATCAATGCCTTTTGGCATAATCTCCACGTTATTGGCACCCGTCGCCAGCCCAGTTGGGTTGCGTATAAGGCCCCCACGCTCAAACCATTCACTTACGCCTTGTGCCCCTATTGAGGTCATCCCATCCGAAAGTTTCTGGTTGCTATTTCGCCAAGCATTCGCTGCGCCATTAGTGAAAGAGCCGTCCGACGCATTCTTCTGAATTAGCTCTCCCACGGCATGGTCAAGAGGGTTGGTGCCCCTGCCGGAGCCGGATATACGTGAGTCACTGGTTTTACCGACAACCGAGTCTGCCACGGTTTTCAGGGTACTGCCGTTACGGTTGTAGGTATCAAAGCCTTTGTCGAGAGATTTCAGATCCCCGCGCTCCAGATGTACGCCCCGGCTATCCAGCGTATCCAGCAGTTTCTGTGCATCCTGTTCGTACTGACGCTTCTCGTCACCGGTTGCCCGGTTAGCAGCCCCCTGGGTATAGATGGCTTGTTGCAATATCTCACTATTTTTATCCCGGTCAGACATATCGGTTTTGTTTAGTATTTTATCCGTATAGGCTGGGATATTGTTACTGAGATACCGCTGTTCATCATTTCCATAACGATTACTCAATGCATTACGAATCGCATTCCCGCCAGAGTTAGTCGTTCGTCCAACCGTTGCTTCAGCACTGTCATCAAAGGTTTTCTCATGACGCACCAGTGCTTCTCCTTTCGCCCCGAGTTTACTGATATCCCGGTCCGATACGTCAGGTGCGACTGAGGGCAGTTTTTCCACGATTGAACGGTCATTGTCCGAGAAGTTATCCTTATTGTAATTCTCGTAATTCTGACGAACGGCGTTTCCTCCTTCCTCTCCCACGTTCTGAGCAGTGACGCCATTTTTGCTGCGGCTCGTAGGTTGCTGGTTTGCGGCCTGCTGTCCCGCATCCAGTCTGCCAGTGGATTCACTTTTCACGCTGGCACCTAATCCCTCAACTGCATTAGCCCCCATAACATTGCCGGTATCAATATGTTGAGGGACTTTATTCTCCATCCCTGCAAGGGTATCTGTGCCGGTGCTGCCCCCACTTAGCTTATCCAGCTGATTAATAACCGGGTTGAGCTGTTGCGCATTGCCGCCAAAGTCTGCAATAAAGTTCTTCAACAAACCAGATGTCTCTTTGAGATCTTTGACATTGCTGGCCGCAGTCTCGCCATGCGCCGTATCGATGGCAATCTTGCTATCGCTGAAATCACGAACGGTTGCGACCAAGGCATCACTACGCTGAAGCGTTGATCCCAGTTGATTGCTTGCTTTAAAGGTGTCGTTATAGCTTTGGAATTTGTCCATAAACGCATTTTCGTTCAAGCCGTTTTTCTGTGCAAAGGCGCGAACATCATCATCAGAGAAGTTCTTATTACGCAGAGAATCTGACAACATATCCAGATTCACAGACTGCTTGCTGTCGATGCCCGTCTGGCTGTTTGCATTGGCGTTTGTCGAGACCGACGTTGACAGATTCTGCCCCATAGTTTGTGAGGCCTGGTTCATCTGAGAGAAGCCTTCTTTAAAGGCACTGGTCTGTGCAAATGAATCGGAGCGCACATTGGCCATATTCTGGGAGAATTGCTCCGTCGCCTTGGCGTTTTCAGCCAATTTTGTGCTAATAGCGTTATTAAGCGCAGTGTTCATTTGAAGACCCTTGGCATCCTGGCTAGTAACACTACCCGAGGCTCCGAGACTTGCGCCTAATTTTGCAAAATCAATACCTCCACCTAAGTTGCCGGATAGTCCACCACTCAGCACCGCAGCACTAACCGTGGAAGCCAATGTTTTTGCATCAATGCCATATTTTGCAGAAAAATCCTTAGCCACGCTGGAGCCAACTTCATCGGCATAAGCTTTCCCGCTTTGCAGGCTTGTGGAGAACTGGCTGTTGGCACTGCTCGACTTTCCTAACTCATTCATGCGGCTGTATGCCGATTGATAGGAGTTTTGTGCGGAGCTCATGATTGCTGATGTTTGGCTTCCTGACTGCCCCTGTGCGGCACTGAGCCCGCTCCCCACGTTCCAGGAGCCCAGTCGCTCAAGGTTAGATTTGATCGAGCCGCCTTCCAGGGAACCCTGACCGGTGCTCATCAGGCTAGTGCGACTGACGTCGCCGAACGCCGATTTCCCGCTGTTAGGTGCATCCCAAACCTGAGGTGTCAGATGACCATTATTAATCGGTGCGTCCGGTGTAACGCCTTTGGTAGCATTCATCATCGGATGAATAGATTGCGTCATAAGGAATAGCGTAAGAACGGGGATCAGAGCATACAGTGCAGAAGCCACTGAGAGATAAGAGCTGTAGGTTTCCGCGAGACCGGGTATACCCATCCAGGTCACCGCATTATTATCTGCATTCATCGTACTCCAGGTGTCCAGATCGGCAGTCACCACTTTTTTGACATAGGCGTTCACCATTACTGCCGTCAGTGGCCAGATATTCACGAAGACAATAAGCTGAAGGTACTTTGCGGCTGCTGCGACCCCGTTGCCGCCCAGCGCCAGTAGCATCAGGAGGGCAAATGGAGCAACCATATAACTGAACATCTCTAAGAAAGCGATAGCAGCCCCGGACAGTTGCATCCAGAGCTGGCCCTGGGAGGCCATGGTATTAGTACGTTTCAATGATGCTTCAAATAGCTGCATATCAGAGGAAATACCCAGCGGCGTCCTGTATTTGCTTGCCCCGCTTTTGAGTTCATTCATAACGAAAAGCGCAGTGACAGCATCATGCGCGGCCATTGCAGTGGAATGCCCCCCGTTTGCTGAAGCCATAACATCAGTAAAGCTTGTGGCACTCCCGTCACCGCTTGCTTCGTCCGGACTGACGATGCCGTTGATCTGCGCGATTTTGCTCATTGTGTTTTTGGCTTCTGGCGTTCCGGTGATTCGAAGCACTGTCGCCCATGTGTCTTTGCAGGGTTTAGAAACACTGCCATTTGCCCCCACCACATTGGCACTGGCATTTTTTAGCCCTGAATTCACCGCCATGGTTATCTGTGAAAGGCTGTTTTCAATTTCAGAGGAAAATATCGTATTGAAGATAGTTTCTTTACCGGCAATTTTGGCGCTGGAGTTCTGTGATGCATTGAGGCAGTTATAGGCCACTGACTGAATTGTTGCACACAGATTCATCGGACCGATGCCCGACTCAGGCTCCGGAAATAACGAACAGAAGCCCTGGGAGTCGCCTCCCCACTGCATGAACTTCATGAACTTAATCATTGGGCCCAGTGTCAGATCATCGTCCAAGGTAGTCGCTGACAGGTTAACGGGTGAAAGGGGGTCGAAGGCGCTTTTATAGTCCTTCAGCAGCCCCTGGCTCAGGTTAGTCGTAACTGTAGCCGTAGCAGCAATAAAGATAGGGATGTCATCGACATTCCTGACCTCTCCTGATTTTACCGACTCAATCGTCACATCGACGCGAACAGTTGCCATCATGAACAGGATAAGGCCAAGGAACCACGAAAATACCGGCAGCTCCGTTTTGGTCGGATTAAGTACCCACAGCCAGGTCTTGTAAAACAGATTTACTCCGGCAAGAACTGCGGCGGTAGTCATGAACTCTTTGACGCCGGTATATTTGGAAAATATCAGCGCGATACCGTTGAAAGCCGACCAGACAAAATCTATATCGCCCAACGTATAAATATTGTAATCCATAGCAGGCCTCAGTTTCGTTGTGAGCGTTTGCTTTCCGCATATGCCTGACGCTTAATACGCCGATCATCCCATGTAGAGATAACCTCGGAGTCACTTCCCACCGTATCCCTGCTTAATTTATTGGCCGCTTCGATCTGCTTATGCAGGTTGTCGACCATACGGTTGAGGTCATCTTTTCGGCTGGCAAGCGCTTCAACTGGTATGCTCATCGTGGTCACTTTAGCTTCAACCTGACGAAGCATGTTGATGACCAGACTGGTCGCCGCTACGGAACTCATATCCTGGATATAGGAATACCCTTCCGGGGTTTCAAACGTATACAGGGACTCCAGAATGGTCGGGATACCGATGAAGTTAATGATACGTAGTTCCTCATCAGAAACTTGCTGGTTATTAATGACTTTGGTTTGCACATTGGTCAGTAATTCAGCAATCGTATCTTTCAGCCCCTTAAAGTTGGCATCCTGAACTTCCTTCATAACCAGACACTGAGCCTTTCTATCCTTGGTTGTGTCCGGGGCGGGTGCGCATTTCAGCATTTTCACACTTCCTCCCTTTGGTGGCCCAAGGATGAAGTCACTCACCGTCATTGTGGACGGACGGATCTCAAATCCTGCCCTTTCACCCTTATCATCCCAGTTGATAATGGCCGTCCCCGCCAATGACATCAGTTGTTCTGCCAGACGGTATCCTGAGAGTTCAGTCACACCACCGATATTCAAGGAGCCCTTATCGATTTCCATAAATGCCATATAGAAAAGGTTACCCGAGAACTTCTCGTTGAAATCATCAGGATCTTTTGCTTTGGCTTGTCGGGTAATCTCTTCCGGGGCTTTTGTCATGGATGACCCGAAATCTGGAATAAGACCATTAACGGAGTTCAAAATTGAGGCGGGTCCAGAACTAACTTTGTTCGCATAATCAGATGGAGGACCAGCAGTTTCGGCGAGAAATGAATAAGTTGCGTTGCAGCTGTCCTTTGCAAATTTATTTAACGCCTGAAGCTTGTTCTGAATATCGTTGATTGTGGCGGCACAATCCGCACAAATAGCGGAAACCGCAACGTTAAATGCGTAAATAGCGGCCCCCTGGGCAATGCCACGCGCAACCTGAACAAGCTGGTCACCGTTGATCATGCTGAAAGAACCAAGAAACACGTCGATACCGTTACAACCGACGGAGGCTTTCGGGAATGACATCGAAATGAGGTTGGTATTCACATTGGTTTGGCGGTAGGAGAACGACCCGCCCACAATCCCGGTCCGCGTAGCCGTTTCAAACGTCGCGGGGGAAGTCGATGTCATCATGCCATTGAAGATATTACGCATTGCGTTATCGGCATACGCGGTCTGTCCGCTACACGCAGCAAAAATAAGCATCGGCAAAAGTAACTTTTGTGCCGTGCGGCGAATTTTACTGCCCATAAGCGCCTCCGAATGAACCCGTAGCGTTCATGTAATGCACCGGATCAGCCGTTGGCATGTCATAGCCTTCCAGCTTCTGGTCCATAATTCTTTGCAGCAGAAACGGATCGGTTTCCATTTCTTTCTTCTCTACAGAAATGACACCGTCATCGCCAATGGTGTACTGGCGTTTCACATCGAGCGTCGACTGGAAGGCGACGTCATCAATCAGCTTCATTCCCTTTGCGGCCAGGATAATAGTGCTTTTCAATTCGTCTGCCGAAATCATCCCTTCACTAATGCGCTGCGCACTTGTGCCGTCTTTTGAGACAAGAAAAATTGTGGGGACTTCGCGAATTTTAAACTGCTCAATAATCTGTGAATTGGGCACGGAAAAATCAGGAAAAAGGCCATTATGCAACGCCAGTCCATCCATACTGATCGGCATAATATCGACTGAGTAGTAATTTTGCATGAAGGAAAGGATATTGCTTTCTTCATGGCAAAACTGACAAGTGCTCTGGAAAAAGAAGAACAACCCAGACTTAGTGAAAATATCTTTCATTACCGACTGCTGGTTTTTTTCGACTATTTCACGATGAGCATCAAGAGCGACTTTTTCAACAGGTTGCCTTCTTTTCTCCGACATCATCGGGTTCTTTAAAAAGTAATCTTTTGACTTATCCGAGAACCGGGTACTGATATCAAGCATTAACCGCTGTGCGGTATAGTAGCGAGACAAGTTTTCAGGTGTGGGATTATCCATCGCCTGAGTTAGCAGATGTGGCATATTTTCCTTTAGCCATTTCGAGTTCAAGTCAATTTTTTCATCTTTGGTTTGACTTGCCGATGCTGACGGTGGAATTGCAAATTGCTTTTCCTCTTCGGGGATTTCTTTAGGCGCTGGATCGTCATACCAGAAAAACCCTTTTTTGAATGCCTGCCCGGAAATAAATGGGGTGCCATTTATCAGGGGCTGTTCCGGTGCGGCCTGAACGCCAGTAATAACAAGCGAAAGCGCCAGCAGTAACTTAGAGGGCAAAGCCTTGAGCGAAATCATAACCACACTCCTCATTTCAAGATGCCTTATTGTGACATACAAAAAATTTCGGATTTTCAGCTAAGGCACTGGGATTTATTGCCTAAAGGAATGGATTTTTCTGTTAACAAAAAAATACAATCTACGCGTTTAATCGCGTGTACATGGGAAAAGATCGAGGAGGCAGATGTATGTAAGGCCATCTATATCAAGCCCTCGGCCTACTTAATCCTCAATAGGAAGACAGGGCAGCATTCCGTTCGTGTAAATGCATCAGATATTTTCAGGACAGACAAGATTTACCTTTTCAACAGAACTGACCGACATCAGAACTCAGAATGGCATAAAGGGAATAACGATAAAGATGGCAGAAGCAGGAACACATGTCAGATACAAATCAAATACCAAAAATATTCTGAAACCAAGCAAAAACAATAACTGGAGGTAAACTCGCCGTCAGTCATATTCCAGTTCGTCAGTACTGTAACGGGACAATGCGGATGCAACCGTAGTTAGTCGGCAACGCGAACAATGTGAATCATTAGTAGAGGAAACAATATACGGGCGTTCGCATTGTTCACATTGCCCTAAGCCTTCTATGTCACTCAGTGAACATAACGCTTCAACTAACTTATTAAGTTCAGGCATCCGAGTAGAGTAACCCAACGCCTCTATGACACCCATTATGCGATTGAAATCAATGTTTCTGAAGCTCACTTGAGGATGTAAAGGGTCAAACCCGAAATAATTGACGGATATATCAATTACCGCTGAAAAGACTCTGCGATTGTAATAACTTTTGCACCACGTCCGAACACCTTTCTTTACGACAACTCTGTTTTCGTTTTTAAACTCAATGCCCTCAGCCACATTACTGCCATACAAAATTCTGATCGTGCTTTTGTTAGCCCCCATTTCCATAGTTTTGGTTGCTTTAAACAATGATGATGCTCTGAGCTGATCAACCTTTGCCATTTTTTGAGATATTCCTATACATTCGTTTTATTGGATAAGGTATCAAAAACATCATGACGACGACTGGTGAAAAGCGTGTCATAACGTAGCAGTTCAATTAAGTCTTCACTGACTATACCGAGTTTTACATCGGCAGCAATTTCGTAAGCCCAGGCAAAAATCTTGGTATTTATTACCACACCGTCTTCTCTTGGTCCCTGCCCTAAAGTGATAACGCGAGGAAAAAGATAAAGATCATTGATATTTTTCAATGATGAAATACCGACATCTTTAAGAGCGGTACAGGTATCTGGTTTTAAGCCAAAGAGAATACTCACGAGTTCAGGGGCAAGCATTGAGCAAAAAACAATTTGCATTAAATAATCATTTTGAACATCGACACATTTTTCCCGAAGAGACTGTAGGCGTATCGGGTTATACTCGACTTTGCTACCATTTAAATGGGCCACTATTTCACCAGCGCTGTAGATGCTTGAATTAATTTCATCTGCGTCAATAGTAGAAATGACATTACCGTCATCATTTATAATTGCATTGAAAAAAGTATCCCACCTGATTTCTCTCCCGGATGAACGAGGAGTAAGGATACTTCCAGGTCGACTGATGAGATCAAATGCTGAATCACTTGCAATACCAAAATTCTTCCCGAATAAGCGCTTTTGCAATACAGGTGTTCCAGTTTGATAACATGCAGAACCATGCACTGGTAATTGCATCATGAAAGCTCGATAGCTACGAAGTACAGAAACCTCTGTCCGGAAAAGACGACTGAGTAAACTCTGCATTAAGTTATCTGCGTTAGACATGCGATTAACCCCTTCCAGCAATATCAACCAGCATCCGAACCGGTTTTGAATTTTTCCAGGTTTGATAATTTTCGTAAAAGTAACTTTTGTATTTGTTCGAGCGCTTAAAGCTTCGTATATCATACGAAAGGCTCATTGACATTACTTGTAGCACTTATTTACCAAAAACGAAACTGAATTTTGAGAATAATCTCAATAATCATGCAAAGTGTGAAGTAGCTAAAACCACCCGTCACTCCCCGGCCTTACTGCAATTTAGCTTAAGCACAATTCACCACATTTCAATCTGCTGATTAAACACAATTTCTACTTCTTGAATTTTTAATAACATAGAGTGATTTTATTGACATTAGTAACACTATGTCGTGCACGCATAGTGTCATTTTTCTGGAAAAAGTAACACTATGTGTCATAGCGCATAGTGTTACTTTTTAAAAAAGTGACACTATGTACCGAATTGCATAGTGTCACTTTCCGACAAAAAAACCTACTAGATATATATGTAATTAATAGAAGAAAACGCCTTTGAAAATCACGGATCTTGCCTGAGCCGTGATTCAACAAAAGTTACTTTTGTTATACCCCTCCTGTACGTCAATCCAGCTGGTGCTGAGTTGACAAGTGGTCATCTTGACCACAGCCTCGAATGTCGCCCTCACGTGCTCGTCCTATACGCCCCAGAACGAGTAAAAAAAACAATGAAAAAATGCCCCGATATCGAGAAATCTGACAAAAAGAATTCTGTAGAGTAGTTATAAAACGGAGGTGATATGGTTAGTGCAAATCTGATTGAAACAATCGAACTAACACGGAAAACGTTACGGGATAATATCAATGCCTTGCACAGCGAGGCAGAGAAATTGGTAAACGAGTATTGGAGTGAATGGAAAGAACGCAACAAAATTGAAATTAATACACCTCACCCAAGCAGTGAGCTTAAACGTACTTATCTGGGTTCGTATGCACCACGTATGGTGGTAATCGGACACGGTAAGAAAAAAACGGTCCACTGGTATAAATTCAAACCTTTCAAAAATAGACCGCCTAACCATATGTCTCAAAAAGTGGATTCGAAGTCCGGCGGGTATACGAAAAGTTGTTTTCTAAACCATGCAACATGGGAATGGGAGATGATTGAAAGTACAGAGAACAAACTCAAACCTTACCGGGACCTCATGGAATACTACCATGTGCAATATATAGAGTTAGGCCGAAAACTCCGACACTTAAACACAAACTGAGGTGAACCTATGACAGACGTAACGATGAATGAAGTTCAATCCGTCGATAAAGACACAGCGAAACCAGCTCGGGGACAATATCGTTTAAACAGTTTTTCAATTCCAGGCATGGCGTCGGTTCAAATTATTCCAGGCACTCCTGAGTTTAACCGCTATCTGATTTCCAAAGCAGGGGCAGCAGTTCGCGGATTTAATGATGTCAGTATCGCTATTTCATCTCTGTTTAAAACTATTGATCCGATTAAACATCCAGATCTGATAGCGGCCGTTCAGGACTGGTTTGATACGCTTCACGCCGAAAATGATACATTACGTACCAATCTGGATAATTTCCTGAAATCGATTCCTATCGATGAGAATGACCCCTTCCTTTCTTCGATTCAGTTTACGCCATATACTTATGACCCTATCCAGCTTAACTTTAACCATGCGAACACAATGCGTTTTTATAAGTATATTCATGCTATGAATACGCATTTAACAACCATGTCTAAGTACAACTCGCTCGGTTTGTTGGCAATTAGCGATTACAACGTCATGGCTCACAACATAATTAAAAGCATCGATATCTATATTGAACGTGTCAAGCGGACCCTCAATGTATCTCGTCGAAACAAAGGGGCTTACAACCCGGAGCAGTTTATTGAAAAGATAAAGCAATATAAAAGTGTTCAGGCATATATTGATGCCGAACTACCTTCCAAGACTGTTGAGGATTAAGTAATGAACTTCAGGGCCTTTCTGAATAAAATCTTGAGTAGGTATCTGGTTCCTGTTTCGCCAGGCGATGAGCTCACAACGTTTTACGTTGATCCTGACTCGCCATTTGCTCAAATAAATGGCGAAGCAAAATACGCAGTCCCTGCTCATCCAAATCAGGAGGTCCTGAAGCTAATCGAATATCCATCCCGTCCAACCGGGATACAAAGTTTTAATGAGCAATCCATTCTCTCCTTGTATCGGGATAAGCTCCAGACGGCTAAAATGCTCCTCGCAATTGGTGATAGTGATATCAGAGAGGATGCTTTTTCTTTTACAAACCTGATTCTAAAGCCGCTCATTGAATATATTCGTTGGGTGCATCTCCTCCCGGCCTCTGAGAATCATCATCATAACGGTATCGGTGGTCTTTTTTCGCATAGTCTTGACGTTGCGATACTTTCCTTAAAAAATGCCTACCATTCAGAATTGCGGCCTATCGGATATCAGGATGAGGAGGTACAACGTCGGAAGGTTTATCTTTATGCGGCCTTTATTAGTGGCCTCGTCCACGATGCAGGAAAAATATACGATGTCGATATTTTAAGTGTGAATATTGAACCTTCAATTACCTGGACACCAAGCAAACATAGTCTTCTCGACTGGGCGAGAGAAAACAATATCTTCGAATATGAAATTGTCTGGCGATCACGCGTACATAATCAACATAACATCTGGTCAGGCATTTTTCTTGAGCGCATTTTAAATCCAGTGTGCATGGCATATCTTGATATTGTGACTAAAGAAAGGGTCTATTCCAAAATGCTCACGGCCCTGAATTTCTACAACGACGGAAACGACTACCTTTCTCGCTGCGTACGAAAAGCTGATTACTATTCCACGGGAACGGACTTAAACGTCATGCGTGATCCGGTTATGGGGTTACGATCTAATGACGCAGCTGCTCGTGCTCTAGGCTCACTGAAGCATAACTTCCAGCACCTCAATATTAATGACTTTAAATCCAAACCGATGCACTTAATCATCATCAACGGTGAAGTGTATCTGAATGAGAATGCGTTTCTGGATTTTGTTCTTGCAGATTTCGAAAAAATGCAATTCAATTTCCCCCAGGGCGAAGCCGGAAAAAATGTGCTGGCGGAAGCCCTTGTTCAACGTGGGTATGTCGAACCTTATAGCAATGAACGGGTCGTACACTATTTTATTCCTGGTGTGTTTAGCGAAGATGATATAGCCCGGATTTTTATAAAAGGGATCGCGAATCTTGAGTTTTACAATCTGCTTAAGCTGAAGTGGGTCGGGCTAGTTTTTGACTCCTACAAAATACCTGACTCAGTGCCAGGTTTATTCAGCATCAATGCCAACAAAGACTTCCTGTACATCAATGAACAGCGCTCACTGACCGAATTCAGAAGGCCGGTGCCTGGCAGAGAGGATGTGACAAAAATTACCGACACTGTGGAATCACTGGTTGTCGGTATGCGCACAGTCAATCCCCCCAGCCCAAACACTGATGGTGAAATCATCCAGGATACGGGGCAACCGGAAAATGACTCTTCGGTCAGTACAGCCGAAAACGACATCTGGGTTGCCGCCCTCACGGAAGCAGACAGTGAATTCACTAATAGTTTGCCCGAATCTTACAGTGCCGATGATGAAAATCGGTCCATAGTCATCGATGATGAGGCAGCTGCACTGGTGCCTGACACTGAAGAGTTAACTGAGCAGTTGGAAGCAGAACTCACCTTGCAGAGCATGCTTAAGACTACACCGGTACCCCATGACATCCTCAAGTTCGTAGACTCCGTACCGTTTCTCGTAGTGGATGCGGTGAAACAGCTCATACCTGCATTGGATGACACTTCATTTTGCCGCGAACCCATGTTCCAGAAAACACACCGGGATGGTGCATTATCCGGGCATTGGATTGTCAGGGATGTTAATGATCTGCGTCTGGTGCAACTGGGTGACTGTTGTTCCGGTATTCATATGAGCGCCCATTCCAACGAGAATGTAACCGAACTAAAGTCCCTCCTCGACACATCCATGTATCAGACACTGAACATTGCTACGTTTGAACAGAGCCCCGACGACGATGAGGATGACTATTCACGCGATACTCCGTTACCGCTCCCGCCGGAACGCCTGAACACCCACAATGCTGAAGATGACCAGGCTGACGTGGAAATGGATTCTATCCAGGAACTTTATCTGATGGGGCTTGCGGAAATTACGCCTGACAGTGAGGCACAGGATGCCGAGGATCGCCATGGAACAGAGGATACCTTCCTGGCCGTTAATGAGCCGTCGGGCGCCAAGAAAACCCCCATGGTGCCTTTGGGATCCCATGAACCTGAACAGGTTCAATCCACGCCAGCAAAACCGGAAAAGGATGCATCTCCCATCCAACATTCAGCTTCGACGGAAAAACCTGTCATTGCAAAGCCCCATCTGAGTCCTGCGCTGGCCCGCTTGTTTGCCGTTCCAACGGCATACTCTGGAGAACCGCAATCTAAATCAACGCTGGAATCCGACGTTAAGCCACATGACCAGAATGAATCTGCTAATGATGCCGGGAATTCACCTGAGAATGTACCTGCGGCAGACCGGGAGTCGGACGGTATCTTTACCCTAATGACTGAGGGTGCCCCGAACCATGCCGAGTACGAATTGATAGCGCGGGATCTCGCCGTCATCGTCATCAAAATGAAGGAATTTTTTAATAGTGCTCGAAAGAATCGTTTCACTCTACTGGTGGGCAACTTCCTTTACATCACACAGTCAGGAATCAAGCGGTTTGAACCAGACAGGGCTGAAGGTGAGGAAAGCGTTTTTATTAAACTGCCCATTTACCGCGTCAACTGCGGTGTTATCAAAAACACGAAGTGCTTCCAGTTCGATATGAACCAACTGTTGACTGCCTCCGACCGTATAAATATCGATCTTTCTACACTTCTTAATGAATTGCTGGAGCAATGATGGCAAAGACAAAACGAACAAACCTGCATGCCCAGGAAAATCTCTACCGACCGGTGCTTGAGTACAGAAGCGCAACAATCCTGCTTGTTTGCGCATTGGTGACACTTATACAGGGATATCAGTCAGACGGCTCGACACCGGCTCCAATTGTGCTGATTATGGCCACCAGCCTCTTTCTGTTATGCGTATGGCGCTGCTATGCGGCTACGCCTTTTTTTAAGGCCCACTGGCGAATTTTCAAAAGGCAATTTCTGTTCATAAGCCTTGATCAGCTCAGGATGATCAACAAAAGTGACTTTTTCGCCAACGAGCGAAAATTTCGAATGCTGACCGAAGAATATGCTAAAGCCAATAAGGCAATGCCGGAGAGAAAAACCTATCTGTGTGACGGTTACCCGTGGGGCCCAGAACATGCTGATCGGGCCTATCAAATCAACAACCTCTCCAGCGATTTACGGGAGATTGCTTTACCCTTTGTCCTGAAGCCGATCACCCGGCACTTTGCTTCGCTGGCCCGTAACATGGGGGGGAGCAATGCGCTGTTTGCCGTTGACGAAAGGGAACCGACCTTTGTCACCGAGAGCAACTGGTTTGGTCATACGTTGATTACAGGAAACGTAGGTACTGGCAAAACGGTGCTGCTACGTCTCCTCAGTGCCAGCATGCTGCATATGGGCCACGTCGTCGTTTTCCTTGACCCCAAAAACGATACAGACTGCCGGGAAGGCCTTAAAAAGGAGGCTGAACATTTAGGTCTGCCCTTCTATCAGTTCCATCCTGGCAGACCTTCTTCTTCAGTCTGCATCGATGTCTGTAATTCCTTTGTGAATGTCAGTGACCTCACTTCACGAATACTCAGCCTGGTCAGTGAGCCGGGTAAGGTAGACCCGTTTGTGCAGTATGCTGAATCGCTGATATCGACAATCATCTCGGGCCTCCGCCTGATTGATACCAAGCCGTCGATCAAACTTATTTATCGAAATATGATGAACCAGCAGGCCATCATCAATCTCACAGTAAAAGCACTGGAAAGCGCCTACGCGAAGTTTTATGGCCACGATCAGTGGATAGAGAAGGTGAAATACACGCCGAATGAACCTCTCTCGCAACGTGCAAAGCGTTTATTTGAATGGTATGTCGCACACTTCATGAACTATGAAGGCGTTGAAAAACTTGAGTGGCTGGACACTGTTGCCAAGCTCATTGACTACTCGACTTCAAGCGCAGAGCATATGGGGAAAATGACGGCCGGTATTATGCCGCTGTTCAGCCGCCTGACAGAAAGCCCGCTGGATGAACTGTTGTCACCAACTGACAGCACGAATCACGGCCGTGAAGTAGTAACCAGCGATGGGATTTTCAATTCAGGAGGTGTTCTTTACATCGCGCTGGATGGCCTGTCCAACCCTGAAACCGCCCGAGACATTTCACAGTTAATCATGTCAGACCTCACCGCCTGTGCTGGCAGTCGCTACAACTCCGGCGATGGTGACCTCTCAGGGCATTCCCGGATCAGCATTTTTGTGGATGAGGCACACTCAGCCATCAACAACTCCATGATCAACCTGCTGGCACAGGGTCGAGCCGCCAAAATCGCGCTCTTTATTTGCACCCAGACCATCTCCGATTTTATTGCTTCAGCCAATGCCGAAACAGCGAATCGTATTACGGGTCTATGCAACAACTACATCAGCCTTCGTATAAACGACAACCCAACCCAGACTTTAGTTGTGGAGAACTTCGGGAAAAGCCCTATAAGCACAAATATGGTCTCTTACTCGACCGGAACAGGGACAACTTTATCGCATAATGACTTCAGTGGTTCTATCTCGGAACGAAAACAAACAACGCTTGAAGAGAGCATACCGAAAGAGCTTATGGGGCAAGTGCCAAACCTGCATATTGTTGCAAGGCTTCAGGATGGACGAAAAATAGTCGGACAAATACCGATTGCAGTATCGGAGTCGGCGATGAAACCCTCAACTCGACTGGTCGAGATGATCATAAAAAGCCCAAGAAAAGTTACTTTACGCAAGAATCTGAATATTGCCGAAATTAGCAAATACCTAAGGAAAACGCATTGATGGATGATTTCATTACTCTCAGTTGGCAACATTGTTTTAATAGTCCGATGAAGGTCAGCAAGAGCAAATCAATCATCAAGCGACGGTTCCAGTCTCTTGGATTGAATTATGTAGCCGATGAACAAACGCGGCAACGGCTCAATAAAATAGAAAAAAATGTTGCCAAGCATGTAACCACATTTTGTTATTCCAATAATGCAGACTCGCTTCAGCAGGCGGCAGTAGTGTTGTCCGAGCTTTTCCTGCTGAAGGGCGAACTGACGACCAGTGATCGGTACGGGGATAGATCCACGCATTACTGGTCTGTCTCCAATGGTGACGTGTCTGCGTGGTTGCATTCATATCTCAATCGCGAGCAGTCTGATCACCTGTTTGTTGCCTTCCGGATTTATTTTGATGAGCCACCAGCCCGATCCTCCCTTGTTTATAACAATCAACTTAAACTCGGAGGCTATCTGCTGCCTTACTTTATTGATTTCTCTAAAGCGGCATCGGCCTTTATCAGTGGCCCCCCAGAGCTGACGTTTGCCCGGAATCTGCGTTTAAAATCCCCGGTGTATCCCGCCACGACCTTCGATCATATCGTAGCAATTGAAGACTCGCCCTTTTTGTCGCGACTGAAATACAAACTTGTCGACGCTATTGATAAATTACCGGATCAGGAATGCCAATATTCCAGCACCTTCAATTACATCATCGACAAAATCATCATTGCTCAACTGGATCTGAGCCAGGAGCCATTCAATAGCCCGGGCGTCTGCCGTGCTGTCGTTTCTAAATACACTAACACGTTGCTGGCGTTGCCTGTGTTTCATACCGGCGATAGTGTCCGTTACCGCAGCTGGACGCCATGGGAGTTTAATTTTGGCGAGTTTTTGCGCCTGGCGACAAAAAGTGAAAGCTCGGTCTATTTGCCTGTCAGCGGACAAATCAGCTGGAAAAGCGAGGCCCTGAGGCAGTTCGCGGAACATACATTAATTCGCCAAATCATCCCTTCGGAGTTTCACTGGCATTTAGGTGTTCCGACGATGTGGCGCCACGATTACCCCGACCACGAAAAGCGCCTGGCCTTCATGCGAGACTGGAGCGTCAGCCATGGCTAACTCAACAGCATCACGTGGGGCAGTCATACGACTGCTGGCCAGCGTCACACTCTTTGCTTATCTGATCTACAACGTCACTATTCAGGACACGGCGGAGCTCAATAAGCAAATCAGTGATGAAATCAACGCCAGCCAGAACATTATTCCCACGGCTACCTGGAACAATGTTGTCCGAAAAACCGAAGCTACCTTTAATACACTGGTAACAAAATACAAACTGATTGAGAATCTCAATAATACCCTCATTCCCGACCCAGATAGCAAAGTCCGGGGTTTGAGTATTCCAGCTGAAAAGATGTCCTCATTCCTCTATACAGCGGTGCAAAATATTCCGCTTATGATATTTCAGACGCTGTATCGATGGAATTTACTCGTGGGTTGGTCATTCGTCTTTGCCCCGTTTTTAATCGCTCTTCTGGCCGACGGCATGTATCAGTGGAAGCTGAAACGGTATGTGTTCGGGAAAGTCACGGTCCAGTTTTATCGCGTCTGGTTCAGGGCGTTCTGGCTGATAGGCATCCTCACGACTATTTATCTGGTCACCCCAAATATGTCCCTGTTTAACAACGTGGCACAGCTTTTCCCACCAGCAGCGCTCTTTATATTGGGCGTTGCCTTAAATCGCCTCTGGGCTAATTATCAGAAACTCATGTAAGGTTGAAAATGTCAAAGCAAAAAAATGAAGAATCTGCCAACTTTAAGCAAGCGTTCAACCATCAGGCCAATCGCTTCTATGGCATGTTTCGCATCAGTACGTCGGCGAAAATCGTCATGTCAGGACTGGCCATCATTGCCGTGGGTTACTCATTTTATAATCTCTACGACCAGTATCAGGAAAGTGAAGGTCTGCGTGACCATATTGCGGTTATCCGTCTGACCGGTGAAATGGCGTCGGGCTCGGACACGGGTGACGGTACTGTCATCGCCACGGCCCTGGGAAAGGCATACCGTAATCCTCACGCCAAAGCCATCATCATCGAGGCGGAGTCTGGCGGCGGGAGCCCTTCTGATGCTATTACCATCTACCGTCAGATTAATGAACTGAGAAACCACCAGCCAAAAATCAGAGTAGACAAAATTGTCGACGGAAAACGTCTACCGTCGAATGAGATTCCCGTCCCTCTTAATCCAGAGTTTCAAGCTGAAGCAATAAAAACTGCGAAGCAGGAACTGGAAAAGATCAAAGCCAATACTTTATCTGTGCTGTCCACTGGGCAGGGAACCTTTATCAGCAACGAGCGTTATCCTTACAAACCAATCATCGTGAGCGTGAAATCAATCTGTGCATCAGCCTGCTATTACGCAGTATCTCCGGCCGATGCCATCTATGCCGACAGCAATGCTCTGATAGGCTCTATCGGAGTACGCATGGATCACTGGGATGTGTCCCAGGTCATGAAAACCATTGGGCTGAAAAACGAACCACTGACTGCCGGTGGAAATAAAGACTCACTCGATCCATATCATCCTCTGAGTGAAAAAACCCGTGAATTTATGCAAACGCAGATCCTGGATAATATGCATAAGCAGTTCATCGCCGACGTAGAGCTGGCTCGGGGTAAAAAAATCCTCAGTCCATCGGAAGCCGAATCGGTGGAGCTCTATAGTGGCCGGGTCTGGCCAACATCCACGGCCATCCAGTACGGGTTGATTGATGCTGATGTAACACCGGTTGAGGTGCGTTCTCGCATGTCAGCCATGTATGGCATTAAGCGGTTTAAGAACTACAACGAACCCCAGAGAAATTTACGTTCTGCGCTGGGGATGCTGGCTTCACTGACAACGTCGGTAGAAAGCCTTTCCCAGACCACCAGCAAACTCGCTGAGTCGGTTGATTCCACCAGCCACCCTAAGCTGAGGTAAGCGTGATGGACTCGCTGATGCAGGTATGGCAGCTGGCAGGGCTCGTCCTCATTGGCTTGCTCCTGATAGTCTTATACTGTCTGAAAGGTTTTATCATCACGGATATCGTTGAACGCAGAACGGCAAGGCAAATAGCCAGTAAGCTGCCTGAATGCGCTGACGGACTGATGAGTGATGTGACACTGCGTATAGAGCCTGTGGGAACCACTCAGGTTGATCACGTGCTTCTTGCTCCTCACGGGCTCTATGTCATCGAGCAAAAAAACTACAGTGGGCGCCTGTTGGGGAATATGGCTGACCGAAGCTGGACAAAATTTGGCGGTTCTTCAAAAGTCATGAAATTGCAAAACCCGTTCCGTCAAAATTACAGCCACATAAAGGCAATACAGCATACCCTTAACTTTGCTGACCTCGAATGCATTAACGTCGTTATTATCAACGGCAAGTGTAAGTTTGGGGGTACCGTAAAACCTGACTGGCTGTGCATGGGGATCGAGGAGTTTGCCCGTAAAGTAGAGGCGCGAAAGCATGTCGAGATGTTCCGGCCAGAGGCACTGAGCAACATTAAAAACCAGCTGAATGTCATACGCCATCCGCCAGGGTTATATACCGACTTAAAACACATTCGTTTTCTGAACAATAAGTTTCGGACACGTATGAAATTAGATCAGCGCATAACCCTGCTGATAATAGAATCAGCGGTATCCGTTTTAAATCGACTCAGGAAAATTGTGAAATCGTAAGAGGCCATGCTATGAGCCTGTACATAAGATTGTGTAATTGCCTGATTTTGATATGTTCAATCCAACATCAAAAGCAGGTTACTTTATGG